>JARRQF010000032.1:0-17623 GCA_037382065.1 Candidatus Thiodiazotropha sp.
CTTTCCAAGGCGCGCAACAACGCGGATGACCGCTTAGCGTCTCGCCCGAAGGGAAGCCTGCTCAGGCCAGGATACTGCGTTGCAATGCTTGAAAAGGGCGAGCCATTCCCTGCACATTGTGCCTTGTCTCCTGGCCTGAGCAGGCTTCTATCATCGTCAATTTGTATGAAGCACCACACTAGGTATGGAGCGGGTGATGGGAATCGAACCCACGTTAGTAGCTTGGGAAGCTACAGTTCTACCATTGAACTACACCCGCACTGGAGATAGAAACCCTACACCAGCTCGCCCCTGAGGTGCAAGCTGAACAGTCTGAGCCAACGCTTTAACTCAAACCAGACCATCGCCATAAAGCGAATCGATAAGATCCTTATGGTACTCCGAAATTTTTTGGCGCTTGATCTTCAGAGTTGGGGTCATCAAGTCATTGTCAACACTCCAAGGCTCCAACAACAGTGCGATCCGGCGAATCTTAGCGTAGCCGGGAAAATCCCTTAATGCCATTCGAACCAGCTTCAGAATGGCATTTTGCAACTGCTCATTACCCAGACTCTCCTTAAGCGAAGGATCAAGATCGAACTCTTCAGCCAAGCTGTTCCACAAATCTGGATTCAACACGACCAGGGCCCCCAGGTAGGGCTTGCCTTCTCCCACAACCATGACCTGTTCAATCAGTGGGTCGAGGGCAATAGCCATCTCCATATCGGAGGGTGGAATCTTTTCGCCATTGGAGAGCACAAGAATATCCTTCAATCTGCCGGTGATATATATATGCCCATCTTCATCAATTCGCGCCTGATCGCCAGTGTGTAGCCATCCCTGAGGATCGATGATCTTGGCAGTCGCAGCATGGTTATTCCAGTATCCGAGCATCATGCCCGGCGTTTTCACCAATAGTTCGTCGTCCTCGCCAATCTTAGTCGTTACACCACGCAGTGCCACCCCAACACTCTCTGGCTTGACATTGTGCATTGGGTTAACACTGATTACTGGACTAGTTTCAGTCAAACCATACCCCTGTAGCATAGGCAGACCCAGACCAAGAAACACACATGCAATCTCTGGTGAAATCGCAGCACCACCACTAACTGCCACCCTCAGATGCCCCCCAAGCTTGTTAAGAATCTTATCAGAGACCAGCTTGCGCAGCAGTGGATGAATAAGCAAAGCAGGAAACCATCCTTGCCGACCCATTCGATATTCAAACTCCCTAAACCCGACTTTTAAGGTCAAGTTGAATAACATACGGGCAAACAAGGATTTGTGTTTTAACTGCTCCTGGACCCGGGCATAGATCCGCTCAAAAACCCTAGGCACTGCGATAATCACAGTTGGACGTATTTTTTGTAGATCTTCCGCCAATTGAGAAATCGAGCGCGCAAAAGAGACTGAAGATCCCGCCATAATGGGCAGATAGTAGCCGGCGGTTCGTTCGAGAGTATGTGAAAGCGGCAGAAAGGAGAGAAAACTATCCTGTCGATAGCAGTCCACCACAGTTAGAGAAGCGTGGGCAATCGATAACATATTATGGTGGCTAAGCATGACGCCTTTAGGACGCCCTGTGGTTCCAGATGTATATACGATAGAAGCGAGACTATTAACGTCTGCTTGACGCTTTTGCAGTGGATCTCCCTGGGCTGGCAACCAGGTTTTTGCCTCACACAATAGATCATCGTCTCCAAGATCCAGCGGTTTCACGGTTTCCAGAACCACAACACGTTGCAGACTGGGAAGATCCTTAACCACTTTGCGCATCCGATTCCAGCGCCCGGTATCCTGTACCAGCATCAATTTGACTGCAGCGTCTTTTAAGATATAGGCGATAGCATCGGCCCGGTCATCGGTGTACAGCGGTACCACCACCAAACCGAGTGAAAGCGCTGCTTGATCGAACATCACCCATTCAGGACAGTTACGCAGTAGTATGCCGACCCTGTCTCCTGGCTCCAGATCCTCTTCAGCGAGCGCCTGACGCCAGCAAGCCACTTGACGGGCCATATCCCTCCAACTCAGCTCATACCAACTCTTGTGTTTGCGATCAAAATGGCGATAGGCAACTAAATCTGGCGTTCGCTTTGTCCTTTGATAAAACAGGCCATCCAAGGTGCCTGCCTGTTCTGTTGATATGAGATCTTCACTCCAAGCCACGCTTCCTGTCTCCTCCTTGCATGTTTTCATGATACAGCTCACTTTGGCACAGTAGTCATTATCATCGCGCCAATAATGAAGCTTTTAGGGAATCTTTTTCCCTAACTAATAAATATTTTCAAAGACAGACCACAAAGCGTCACGGGCCAGGCTATCAAAACTGAGTAATCAGGCACAATGATGTTGAACATGATCGTGTTGAATCACTACTCTCTGTCATATTTTGTCTGGTGGAGATGAGGTAGAATTCGCCATTGAACCTGACTCTATTCCCAACAGAGATCATACTGAGATGCAGATTTACTTAAACGGCGAAGAAATGCAAATTCTTGACACGATGGACATGGCTGACCTGATTGAGCAGCTCAATCTGAAGGGGCAGCGTATTGCTGTCGAGGTCAATGAAGAGCTGGTGCCACGCAGCACATTCAGTGGCCACACCTTGCGTGAACAAGATCATGTTGAGATCATCCATGCCGTTGGTGGCGGTTGACCCTTTGGGCTAGCCACCTTTATTTCACCTTCGAAGATAGAGACACATGCCGAACAATACACAGACAGACTGCTTCAGCATTGCTGGACGCGAATTCACATCCCGCCTTCTGGTGGGCACCGGAAAATATAAAGATATGGAGGAGACTCGTGCCGCCATTGATGAGAGTGGTGCTGAAATAGTCACCATCGCTGTGCGACGTTCCAATATCGGCCAAAATTCAAATGAACCGAATATTCTTAATGTTCTGCCACCTCAGGAATACACCTACCTTCCCAATACCGCTGGCTGTTACGATGCTAAAACCGCGATTCGCACCTGTCGCCTGGCACGGGAGCTGCTGGACGGTCACAATCTGGTCAAACTTGAAGTATTGGGGGATGAGAAGACCCTTTTCCCAGATGTTATACAAACACTGGAAGCAGCAGAGGTTCTGATCAAAGAGGGCTTCGATGTCATGGTCTATACCAACGATGACCCTATCATGGCCAAACGCCTGGAGGAACTGGGCTGTGTCGCGGTGATGCCCCTTGCTGCTCCCATCGGCTCTGGGCTAGGCATTCGTAATCGATTGAACATCCGCACCATCGTCGAAAATGCCAAGGTGCCAGTCCTGGTTGATGCTGGAGTGGGCACCGCATCAGATGCGGCGGTTGCGATGGAATTAGGATGTGACGGGGTTTTGATGAATACTGCCATTGCCGCAGCACAAGACCCTGTTCTGATGGCTTCGGCGATGAAGAAAGCCATTCAGGCTGGGCGTGAAGCCTACCTGGCAGGTCGCATGCCTGCTAAACGATTCGCTTCCGCTTCATCACCGCTGGATGGACTGTTTTTCTAATTACTCGAAGATGGTCTGTCGAAACACATACCACTAATTAGGTTTGAGGATCATAAAACCTTATGTCTCAGAGTGACCAAAAGATACCACGCCCAATTCGCAGCTACGTGCTGCGACAAGGGCGTATGACAGAAGGTCAGCAGCGTGCATTTGACACCTTGTGGCCGCGTTATGGTATCGAACTCGGCAGCGGAAAGCTGAATCTTGAAGCTCTATTTGGAAATAGTCAGCCGGTCACTCTGGAGATTGGCTTTGGCAATGGCGAGGCACTGAGTCAACTAGCGGCCCGCCACCCCGAACAAAATTTTTTGGGTATCGAAGTCCACAGCCCTGGTGTTGGTCACCTAATGATCAAACTGGATGAGTATCAGTGCACAAACACTCGCATCCTGCAAACAGATGCAATGGAGCTGCTGCGCCACCATATAGCACCGGCCAGCCTGTCGCGAGTTCTGCTCTACTTTCCCGACCCCTGGCATAAGCGTAAACATCATAAACGACGTATCGTTCAGGCTGAGTTCGCGGAGCAGGTCCATCGCTCACTGGTTCCTGGCGGTATTCTGCATATGGCTACCGACTGGAAAGATTACGCCAAACAGATGATGACGGTGCTCTCGGCTGAGTGCGGCTTCACGAATCAGGCGGGTGAGGGAAAATTCTCACCTCGCCCCATCTCAAGACCACTTACCAAGTTTGAACAACGTGGTGAACGCCTCGGGCATAGTGTGTGGGACCTGTTATTTGAGCGCTCATCTGAACATGGATTACACAGTTGATGGGGGCCCTGTCACTCAAACAGTTCCAATCTCCTCTACTGGCACCCTTCGATCTTGAGCTACCTGCCGGTGAGTGCACGATCCTCAGCGGTCCATCTGGATCTGGCAAGACCCGACTACTGCGCGCCTTGGCAGATCTTGAACCATCCCAAGGAGAAGCCTGGCTGGATGAACGGGAAAAACAGACGTTCACTGGTCCTGAATGGCGTCAACGGATAGGCCTGCTGTTGGCGGAGAGCGGTTGGTGGTCTGAACGGGTTGGTGACCATTTTAAGCACCTCGACGAAGCACTCTTGGCACGCCTTGATCTACCTATTGAATCAGCTGACTGGGAGATCAACAGGCTCTCAAGCGGAGAGCGGCAACGACTGGCACTGCTCAGGTTACTGAGCAATCGCCCTGAGGTGCTATTGCTGGATGAACCGACCGCCAATTTGGATGCCCGCAACATAACAAGGGTTGAGGAACTGATCGAATCCTGGCGCAATCAACATCAAGTTGCGGTTCTTTGGGTAACCCATGACCTGCAACAGCAACAGCGAGTCGGCAGGCATCGATGGCGCATTGATTCTGGTAGGTTAAACCTAGATTCCGCAGTTGACCGCTAATATCTAACGTTAAGTCCATGACCCTGATCCAGCTAACCCCTTTCGATCTCTCCCTCGCCTCAATCCTGGTGGTGGCGCTGGCACTACTTTCACATCGACTCTCCCTGGGAATCGAAGGCCGCTTATTGATTGCCGCACTACGCACAATCGTTCAATTAAGCCTGCTTGGAGTGGTACTAAAAGTTTTATTTATTCAGTCCCACCCTCTGCTTATCAGCGCCTTGGCAATATTTATGCTGCTTGTCGCCGGATATGAGGTCATGGCCAGGCAACAGCGCCACTTTCTTGGTATCTGGGGAATGGGTGTTGGCACGCTCTCCATGTTCATCTCCTCTTTCACAGTAACCATCCTGGCACTAACCGCCATTATTCAGGCTCATCCATGGTATTCGGTACAATATCTAATCCCACTCCTCGGCATGATGCTGGGCAATACTATGTCTGGAATAGCAATTGCACTGGATAACCTAACCCACAACGCCTGGCAACAGCGACAAAATATTGAGGCCCGCTTGATACTAGGCCACTCATGGGATGCTGCGATTCGGGATATTCGACGAACCGCACTACGCAGTGGTCTGATTCCCATCATCAATGCCATGGCCGCCGCAGGCGTGGTCAGCCTTCCCGGCATGATGACAGGACAGATTCTGGCCGGTGCCCCCCCAATGGAAGCGAGCAAGTATCAGATATTAATCATGATGCTGATTGCCGCTGGCACCGGATTTGGTGCAACAGCCGCAGTATGGATCGGTTCCAAACGACTATTTGATGAACGAGAGCACTTACGGCTTGATCGGCTCAGCCAGCCTAAATCATAATCCTAAAAAAATCAGTTGACCGCTCCATTCTAATAGCAGGTTTCTGATTTTGAAGAAAATAGCTTCGATGGTTATGGTCACCTACTGGGTGAATCACGCTACAACGTGAATAGCAAATAACCTGAGCAAGTCACCGTTGTCAGGCTATCTCTGTCTATTTAACAATCTTCAGCGCCGGACGCCTGCCTGAAGGCGTTGGGTCCGGGTCGTCCTCTGGTTCCTCTTCCAAGTCAGTCTCCTCATCAGGAAACAGCATACCCTGACCATTTTCCTTGGCGTAGATACCCATCACCGCCCCTGGTGGTATCATGATGTCCTCCAACACGCCAGCAAACCTTGCACTAAAACTAATCCAGTCATTAGCCAGCTCTAGCCTGGAAATAGCAGAGGGATCTATATTCAGAATAATACGACCGTTTTCTACAAATTTTAGTGGCAGCACTGCGTTAGGGTACTCGGCATTTACCATCAGATAAGGTGTTTTGCCGTTATCAACCACCCATTCGTAAAATGCCCGAATCAGATAGGGACGATTGGATGACATATCTTCCATGATTCAGCTACGCATTTCCTGTTCTGCTTCAGACAGACTTTTGATGAAGGACTCCTTATCAAAAAGCCGTTTGCAGTACTCATGAAGTCCCGTTGCACTAGCTGGAATCTCAATCCCAAGCTCAGGAAGGCGCCACAACAGTGGAGCGATAGCGCAATCCACTAAGGAGAATTCATCACTCATGAAGAAAGTCTTGGCATTAAACACTGGGGCCGTTGTCATAAGACTTTCCCGCAGCTCTTTGCGTGCCTTGGCGGCATCTTTCTTGCCACTCATGATGATATTCATCAGGCTGTACCAGTCATTATCCACACGGTACATCAACAAACGGGATGTAGAACGCGACACCGGATCAACAGGCAATAGGGGTGGGTGTGGGAATCGCTCATCCAAGTATTCCATGATGATGCGCGATTCATACAGTTTCAAATCACGGTCAACCAAAGTGGGAAGCGTGCCGTAGGGATTCAGTTCCATCACCTCTTCAGGCAGGTTCACTGGATCGATATCTTCAATTTCATAGGTGATATTCTTTTCTGTCAGCACCAGCCTGACCCGGTGACAGTAAGGGTCAGTTGGATCTGAATAGAGAACCATCACTGAGCGTTTACTCGCAACTGCTGCCATTTATTACATCTCCCCAATACGCCGATCAGTTCAAACCAAACCCTGGTTGAACATAGGCAAATAATTTCACATGAAAAAAGGCGCACAGTATACCGCAACTGCGCGCCTTTTTAGCAAAAGCGAATCAAGATGTCAGTGGACGTCCTTCCAATACTCTTTTTTGAGCTTGTAGGCTACCACAAAGAATCCAATAATGAACAGCAGCACCCAGATACCAAGACTTTTTCTTTTCATCTGAATCGGCTCACCGACATAGCTAAGAAAGGCGGTCAGGTCCCGAGCAACCTGGTCAAACTCCTCGCTGCTCAAGGTTCCTTCCGATACTGGTTCAAAACCCTCAAACACCTCGACATCCTCACCGTTATGCTTTTCTGTTTTATAGATGGCCTTTTGTGAGCCCTGTAACTTCCAGAGCACGTTAGGCATACCTACGTCAGGAAAAACATGGTTGTTTACCCCAAACGGACGAGTCTCATCCAGATAAAAGCTGCGCAGATAGGTATAGATGTAATCAACACCTCGGGCGCGAGCGATAACACTCAGATCAGGCGGCGGATTGCCAAACCATGCAGTCGCCTTATCGGCCGTCATGGCGATGTCCATCGTGTCACCAATTTTATCTGTAGTAAACATCAGATTATCGATCACTTCCTGCTCAGTCAGGCCAATATCTCTGGCCATACGATTGAAGCGCTGGTATTTGGCTGAGTGGCAGCTCAAGCAGTAGTTCATGAAATATTTTGCACCACGTTGCAGGGAGGCCTGATCGCTCAGATCGATATCAGCATCATCAAGATGAATGGTGCCTGAGGCCAACCCTAGCATTGGGGACGCGGCTAATAAGAATGCAACAATCAGCTTTTTCATTCAGTCACCCTCTCCGGTACTGGTTGGGTCTTGTCTAGTGAGCTATAGATGGGCATCAGTATAAAAAAGGCAAAATAGTATGCCGTACCGATCTGAGCCAACAGTGTATAGAGTTCCGTAGTTGGCTGAGTACCAAGGTAACCCAGCATGATAAAGTCAAAGACAAACAACCCAAGCATGACTTTAGTCATGGTGCCCTTGTAACGAATCGATTTTACTGGACTGCGATCTAGCCAAGGCAGGAAAAACATAATCAGAATCGAGGCAAACATCGCCAGGACTCCTGGAAATGCTGATCCGGCAATGGAAGGTACTGCACGCAGAATGGCGTAGAAAGGCGTGAAGTACCAAACCGGAGCGATATGCGGAGGAGTCTTCAGTGGATTGGCCGGCTCAAAGTTGGGATGCTCCAGGAAGTAGCCTCCCATCTCCGGCGCATAGAAGATAACCAGCGCAAACAGAAATAGAAACCCAGCAACACCAACAATGTCCTTCACGGTGTAATAAGGATGAAAAGGAATACCATCAGCAGGCGCCTTGTCATCCCAGCGGTTACCCTTAGGCCCCTTCTTGATCTCTATGCCATCAGGATTGTTTGAGCCAACTTTATGCAGGGCAATGATGTGAACAAACACCAGCGCAGCCAAAATAAAGGGCAACAAGAAGTGAAGGGCAAAGAAACGGTTTAGAGTAACATCGGAGATAACGTAGTCACCACGCACCCAAACACCTAAATCAGGACCGATTACCGGCACTGCTGAGAACAGGTTGACAATAACCTGTGCCCCCCAGTAGGACATCTGCCCCCAAGGTAATAGATAACCGAAAAACGCGGTAGCCATCATTGCCAAATAGATGATCACACCAATAATCCATAGCAGCTCACGGGGCTTACGATAGGAGCCATACATCAGGCCACGGAACATATGCAGGTAAATCACTATGAAAAAGGCGGATGCACCAGTGGAGTGCATATAGCGAATCAACCAACCCCAATCCACATCACGCATGATGTATTCAACAGAACCAAACGCAAGTTCCGCATCTGGCTTGTAGTTCATCGCCAGCCATACACCAGTCACAACCTGGATCACCAGCACCAATAGTGCCAGTGAACCCATGAAATACCAGAAATTGAAGTTTTTCGGTGCATAGTACTGAGCAAGATGCTCATTCCACGCCTTGGTTGCTGGATAGCGCTCATCTATCCAGCCCATAAAATTTTTCATCATGCTCATCAGGCAGCACCTCCGTCAGCACCAACCAGAATCCTCGTTTCAGATAGATACTGATAAGGTGGAATCTCTAAATTCTTAGGCGCTGGTACACCTTTGAAAACTCGTCCAGCCAAATCAAAACGCGAACCGTGACAGGGGCAGTAGAAACCGCCTTTCCATTCAGGACCAAGATCTTCTGGTGCCACATCGGGACGATAGGTAGGAGAACAACCCAGATGGGTACAAATACCAACAGCGACAAGATACTTATCTTTAATGGAACGTGTCGGATTTTTGCAATAGTCGGGCTGCTGATTGGTATCTTCGGAAGTAGGATCGAGCAAAGCGCTATCCAGAGTCGGTAGATCGACGAGATTCTTTTTAGTACGCGAAACAATCCATACTGGCTTTCCGCGCCATTTAACCGTCAATAGCTGCCCAGCTTCTAGCTTACTGAGGTCGGCCTCTACCGGCGCTCCCGCCGCTTTAGCCTTTTCACTGGGGGCCCAAGCCGCCAGAAAAGGATAGATCACGAAACCGGCACCAACCGCCCCGACCGCACTGGTAGCAAGCGTAAGAGTACGCCGCTTCTTTAAATCAACGCCATCTGCGCTCATAACTTTAAGGACTCCCCGGATTTTTATGGACTATCAAAGCCAAACTAGCCCTTCCCTGCCCATATTTTCAAGACACTTAGAATGTTAATAAACCATGAAAATTAACGGCGTATTGTGCATAATGCTGTCTTTCGGGTCAAGGTGCATTCATATTGTATTATTAAAAAATGCGCGCTCGCATTCAAAAAATACCCTTCGCACTAGACAGGATTATCAATGTCTTTAAAACACCACTCAAGCTCAAAGTGCGCAGCCAGATGACGGCCCAGAGCTTCTACCCCATAGCGTTCAGTTGCGTGGTGTCCCGCAGCAAAATAGTGGATATCCAGCTCTCTTGCAATATGAACCGTTGGCTCAGAGATTTCACCTGAAATATAGGCATCCAAACCCAGCTCAGCTGCGGACTCAATATATCCCTGCGCCGCACCAGTACACCAGCCAATCTGCGTCAGCGGACGTTGATTGGGTGAAATATGTAAGGGCTCCCGCCCCAACGCCTGATTCAATTGATCGCCTAACACGGTTGGCGGCAATGGTTGAGGCAAGGTGGCACGCCAAATTAGGCCTGGGCCACTCAGAACTGGTTCGGCCTGACTAAATCTCAGTAGATTGCCCAGTTGTCTGTTATTACCATAAACCGCATGGGCATCAAGTGGCAGATGATAGGCCAACAGGCTGATTTCATTCCGAAACAGTCTTGAGATACGACGGCCTTTCAGACCCCGCAGGGAAGCCGCCTCCCCCTTCCAGAAATACCCATGATGCACGAGCAATGCATCTGCTCCCCACGCCTCAGCCGCCTCGATCAATGCCTGGCAAGCGGTCACCCCCACCATCAGTTTTTGCACTTGAAACGACGCTTCAACCTGCACGCCATTTGGACAATAGTCATCAAATGCCTCGACGGAGAGCAGGCTGTTGCAGTAGGCTTCGAGTGTCAGAAGATCAATCATGTTATTTTACCTGAGACAATAATCTGCGCGACAGAGTAACCAAATCGCGCTATCTGTTTTATCACAAGACAAACCGATACGTATGAGAAAACTACTTTCACTACTATTAACCGCCCTAACAGCAGGTCTGGCAACTGCCTTTGTTATGCTATACCTAATGCCGGAGTCACCTCACCCGATGCTGGAGTCACCTCCCCCACTTCAGACCAACAGGCCTGCTACACCGGCTTTACCCCTGCAGTCTGGCCCAGTCTCATATGCTGAGGCGGTTGAGAAAGCGGCACCGTCTGTCGTAAATATCTTTGCTGCAAAGATTACTACTGAGTCCCAAGCGTTGCGCTTCAAGGACCCAGTTTTACAACAACTTTTTGGCAATATGCTACCAGATAAAACCCGCCAGCGTCTGGATACCAGCCTCGGCTCTGGTGTTATCGTCTCGGAAGATGGCTATCTACTGACCAATCACCATGTTATTGAAGGTGCTAATGAAATCAAAGTGGTACTGGCGAATGGTCAAAGCGTCAGTGTCAGTGTCGTGGGTAGCGATGCAGAAGCCGATATTGCTGTTCTTAAACTCGATAGTGAAACGCCACTGCAAGCTATCCCAGTTGGCCATTCGAGCCTCCAGCAGGTGGGGGATGTAGTCTTAGCGATTGGAAATCCATTTGGAGTGGGACAGACCGTCACTATGGGCATCATCAGCGCAACTGGCCGATCTCACCTGGGTATTAACACTTTTGAAAACTTCATTCAGACCGATGCGGCCATCAATCCGGGTAATTCGGGTGGTGCGCTGGTGAATGGCCAGGGCGAACTTATTGGTATCAACACCGCTATCTTCTCTAAATCAGGTGGCTCCCAGGGCATCGGCTTCGCAATCCCCTTCGACCTTGCTGAGGGTATCATGCGTCAGTTGGTCGACAAGGGTCATGTCGTGCGCGGCTGGATTGGCATTCAAGGTCAGGATGTTACTGAAAAGATCGCCGAGGCCTTTGGCCTGAAAATCGAGGAGGGAGTACTGGTCACTGGCGTGATGGAGAGTGGACCGGCAAGTAAGGCAGGCCTGCGCCCAGGAGATGTCATCATTAGTATTGATGACAAAGCCCTGAAAAATTCACAAGATCTCATGCAGTACATCACCAGCCAACCACCAGGCACCCATCTGACGATTGGGGGCTGGCGTGGCAGCAATGAGTTTCAACTGAAGGCCGTCTCTGGCGAACGTCCGAAATTTCAAAAATGAGAAATTACCTGGAGACCAGAAAATGAAACGGGTCGAAAAGATCGATCGGATCATCGATATCGTCGGCAAAAACCTGGAAAACCAGCTTACTCCAACTCAGAAAAGCCGTCTTCACCAGGCGTTAATCAAGTCATTAGACGATTACCCCTTTAACAGTCAACAACCTCAAGCCAAACAAGTAACGATTCTGCTATCCGACCTGCGGGGATTCACTGCCCTGTCAGAACGCTACCCGCCCAAGATGATTATTGAGATTCTAAATTTCTATTTTTCGCACATGTGCGAAATCATCTTTCGTTTTGGTGGCACTATCGATAAATTCATGGGAGATTCAATTATGGTTCTGTTCGGACTCTCTGAACAGAAAGAAGATGATCTGGAAAGGGCCATCACCTGCGCCGTTGAGATGCAGTGCAAGATGCAGGATATCAATACCGAAAATATCAAACGGGGTTATCCCCGGCTATTCATGGGGATTGGCATCAATAGCGGCGAAGTGGTGGCTGGGCAACTTGGTTCAGAACTACACCACGAATACACAGTGATCGGGAATGAGGTCAATCTGGCCTCACGCATTGAAGCCTACAGTCTGCGTGGCCAGATTCTATTAAGTGAACACACAAGAGAACTCGCCAAGGACTATATAGAATGCAGCCCCCCGAATCAGGTATTGGTGAAAGGCAAACAGATCCCGGTCAATTTATATGAGCTACTTTCAACCAGCCGCCCGCGCAGACTAGAAGTGCCTCGGGTAGAGGCTCGCCGCAGTCCGCGGATCTCGGTCGATTTTCCATTAACCTTTCAGCCATTCGAAAATAAAACGGTTTCACCGAAAAGCTTTGCGGGTCGCGCCATTGATTTGGGCTACTACGGCCTTCAGGCCCGCTTACCTATTGATCTGCAAACCCTGTCCGATATACGCATCACCCTGAACACCTCAATGATGAGTGAGCAAAGCACACATATCTATGCCAAGATACTCAATAACGAAAGACAAGCTGATGACTGGCTCTACCGCATGGAGTTTACAGGCATCGATGATGCAGGCCAGGCAGCGATTAAAAGCTACATCGATCAGGCCATCAGCCGACGATAAAACTCCCGTTTTCCTTCTAATTTGGTTATCATTTTCCGTTCTTCTCACTTGATAGCCAAGTAGCTAGCCGGAAATACCATGGATAAACTGATCATTCGCGGGGGTACCCCCCTATCTGGCGAGGTGCGTATCGCTGGTGCCAAGAACGCCGCCCTGCCCATTCTAGCCGCTACGCTGCTATCAGAGAGTAATATGCAGATCAGCAATGTTCCCCACCTGCATGATATTACAACCACCATGGAGTTGCTCGGCGGGATGGGGGTCAGCCTGATGGTGGATGAGAAAATGGGTATTGAGGTAAATTCCAACACCATCACAAAATTCAACGCCCCCTATGAACTCGTAAAAACCATGCGCGCATCCATCCTGGTATTGGGCCCCATGCTGGCCCGCTTCGGCCAAGCTGATGTCTCATTGCCAGGTGGTTGCGCTATTGGATCCCGACCAGTGAACCTTCATATCGAAGGTCTGCGTACCATGGGGGCAGATATCGAGGTGGAGAACGGCTATATCCGTTCCCGCTGCAAACGCTTGCATGGTGCCAGCATCGTCATGGATATGGTAACCGTAACCGGCACTGAAAACCTGATGATGGCTGCAGCTCTGGCAAAGGGCACCAGTCTGATTGAGAATGCTGCCCGAGAGCCAGAGGTAGTAGATCTCGCTGAATGTCTTAATCAGATGGGAGCTAAGATCTACGGGGCTGGTACTTCCACCATTACCATCGAGGGTGTTGATAGCCTCCATGGCACAGAGTATGAAGTTCTGCCTGATCGGATCGAAACAGGTACCTTTTTGGTAGCAGCAGCGATTACCAGTGGAAAAATCAAGGTACGTGACACTCGACCTGAGCTGGTCGATGCTGTGCTTCAGAAATTGCGTGAGGCGGGAGCAGAGATTGAAACAGGCAAAGACTGGATCTCCCTAGACATGAAGGGCAATAGGCCCAAGGCTGTCAGCGTCTATACCGCGCCCTATCCTGCCTTTCCTACCGATATGCAAGCTCAGTTCACTGCCCTGAATTCAGTGGCAAAGGGTGTCGGCATCGTCACGGAAACCATTTTTGAAAATCGTTTTATGCATGTTCAAGAGCTGCAACGCATGGGGGCAAAAATCAAACTCGAAGGCAATACCGCAATCTGTACTGGCACAGAGAAACTCACTGGTGCCCCAGTAATGGCAACCGACTTACGCGCCTCAGCCAGCCTGGTACTGGCCGGACTGGTCGCAGA
This sequence comes from Candidatus Thiodiazotropha sp., assembly GCA_037382065.1. Classification (GTDB taxonomy): domain Bacteria; phylum Pseudomonadota; class Gammaproteobacteria; order Chromatiales; family Chromatiaceae; genus Thiodiazotropha. Next base: position 14,093 of record JARRQF010000032.1, read on the forward strand.
AGGTGAGACACTGGTTGACCGGATTTACCATATCGACAGAGGTTATCAGAACATTGAGGAGAAACTGGCTGGGCTGGGCGCTGAAATCCGCCGGATTCCAGGCTAGTGCCCTGACTCATTGAGCGGCAAAATAAGAATAAAGATCATTTTAGCCGTATCATTTGCTATCCTTGCACCTCCCAAGTAGTGCGAAAACGAATCTAACCATGAAATTTGATGCCCCAATAACCATTGCGCTTTCAAAAGGGCGTATCTTTGACCAAAGTCTTCCTCTGCTGGCCCACGCTGGAATAGAGCCGACCGATGACCCGGAAACCAGCCGTAAGTTGATTCTTGACACCAACCATACGCAAGTTAAGTTAGTGATTATTCGTGCCACGGATGTTCCGACCTATGTTCAATATGGCGCAGCTGATCTGGGTATTGCCGGGAAAGATGTGCTGCTTGAACATGGCGGTGAGGGATTATACGAACCCCTTGACCTGAATATTGCCCGCTGCCGTATGATGACAGCAGGCTTTCCCGGAGCAGTAGAGAACAAGGGCAGACTGCGCGTGGCAACAAAGTATGTGAAGAGCGCGCAGCGATACTTTGCAGCCAGGGGCGAGCAGGTGGAGATCATTAAGCTCTACGGCTCCATGGAACTCGCACCAATTGTCGGGCTGGCGGACATCATTGTTGACCTGGTTGAGAGTGGCAACACCCTCAAGGCAAACGGATTAGTTCCCTTGGAGCATATCTGCGACATCAGTTCACGCCTGGTTGTTAACAAGGCATCCTGGAAAATGAAGCATGAACTGATCATGCAACTGATCGGCGCCTTTCGGGAAGCGGTTAAAACTTAGATTCCGTTGCCATAAGCGGAGCGCTTTACAAGCTTAATTTTGAACGCCATCTGCACTACGCCCCTATTATTTGGGTGAACACCTAACTATTGAAGAGATAGTCTACATGAGCGAAATACGCCAACTATCAACCTGTGATAACGATTTTCAGCAACAGCTTAACGCCCTGCTTGCCTGGGAATCGGTCTCGGATACAGCGGTCAATGAGACAGTCAACCAGATCATCCAGGCCATCCGTGAGAAGGGCAACGCGGCCCTGCTCGATTTCACACATCGTTTCGACCGCTGGCAGGCTACGAGTGAAGCCGACCTACAGATTCCAGCAGCGCGATTAGAGCATGCCTGGAATACCATTCCGCCTGAGCAGCAGAGTGCCCTGGAGAGCTCTGCCAAGCGAATTCGCGCCTATGCGGAACATCAGACAGTAGACTCATGGTCTTATACCGAAGAGGATGGCACCCTGCTTGGTCAACAAGTCACCCCTCTTGAGCGAGTAGGCCTCTATGTCCCTGGTGGTAAGGCAGCTTACCCCTCCTCGGTATTGATGAATGCCATTCCAGCAAAAGTCGCCGGTGTCACCGAACTGATCATGGTTGTACCCACCCCTGGCGGTGAACTCAATGAATTGGTGTTGGCCGCTGCTCATGTCTCTGGTGTCGATAAGGTGTTTGCCATTGGTGGTGCTCAGGCGGTGGCCGCTTTGGCCTACGGTACCGAAACCATTCCCCCTGTGGATAAAGTTGTTGGCCCAGGCAACATCTATGTCGCCACCGCTAAACGAGCTGTGTTCGGTCAAGTCGGTATCGATATGGTAGCTGGCCCTTCCGAGATTCTGATTATCTGTGATGCTAAAACTAATCCAGACTGGATCGCGATGGACCTATTCTCTCAGGCGGAACATGACGAAGATGCACAATCGATTCTACTCTGCCCTGATAGTGACTATATCGAACAGGTGAAAGCCAGTATCGACAAACTGCTACCAACCATGGAGCGTCAGGAGATCATCGCCACAGCACTGCGAGTGCGCGGCGCCTTGATTCAGGTCGTAGATATGGATCAGGCTATTGAGGTCGCCAATCACATCGCCCCTGAGCATCTTGAACTCTCAGTGGCCGATCCTGAGGCGATCGCAAAACGGATTCACCACGCAGGGGCGATATTTATGGGTCGCTACACCGCTGAAGCCATGGGCGACTATTGTGCCGGTCCCAACCATGTCTTGCCGACTTCACGTACTGCACGCTTCTCCTCACCATTGGGAGTCTACGACTTTCAGAAGCGATCCAGTCTGATCATGGCATCGCCCGACGGTGCAGATACGCTGGCACGCACCTCATCAGTTATGGCCAGGGGGGAAGGATTGACCGCCCACGCCCGCTCAGCGGAGTACCGATTCAAATCATGAACCGCTTCTGGAGTCCAATCATCGAGCAACTCTCACCCTATGTACCAGGTGAGCAACCAAAACTCGGCAAGCTGATCAAGCTAAACACCAACGAGAACCCCTACGGCCCCTCACCGAAGGTGATTGAGGCCATTAATGGTGAGGCGGGAGAGCGTCTGAGACTCTATCCCGAGCCAGATTCACAACAACTGCGCGAAGCCGTCGCCAAATATTATAACCTCGACCCACAGCAGGTATTTGTTGGTAACGGTTCAGACGAAGTACTGGCACACACCTTTTTCGCCCTGTTTCAGCATGCCAAGCCACTGCTATTCCCCGACATCTCCTATAGTTTTTATCCTGTCTATTGTGGCCTCTACCGCATTGAGTATCGCACCATCCCCCTTGAGGATGATCTCTCTCTGAATCTACAACGCTTCGATGAAGAGAATGGCGGAATCATTTTTCCCAACCCAAATGCACCGACCGGACGCCTGTTGGAACTTAAGGAGATTGAGGCGCTACTGACCCGCAACCAAAACACCGCCGTGGTCATCGATGAGGCCTATATCGATTTTGGCGGCAAGAGTGCCGCCAGCCTGATCAACCGTTTCCCCAACCTGCTGGTTATCCAAACACTCTCAAAATCTCGTTCACTGGCTGGCCTGCGCATCGGTCTGGCAATGGGAGATGCGGGGCTGATCGAAGCGCTGGTGCGAGTGAAAGATAGCTTCAACTCCTATCCAATGGATCGACTCGCCGCCAAAGCCGCTATCGCCTCTTTTGAAGATGAAGCCTATTTTCAGGAAATTCGAAAGCAGATCATAAACGCCAGGGAGCAACTCACCGAAGCGTTAATGGCGCAGGGATTCGAAGTATTACCATCTGCTGCCAATTTTGTATTCGCCACACATCCACAGCATGATGCACAGACTCTTGCCTCCAAGCTGCATGAACAGGGGGTGATCGTGCGCCACTTTCATCAGCCGCGCATCGAGCAATATTTACGCATTACAGTCGGCACGCCTGATGAAAATAGCCAGCTTGTTGAAGTGCTGACCAACATCGTTGGGTAATGCTTTATTATATGCCTATATAAGCCATTGCTTGATTTCATTTCGTGAAAAATGATCGTTTGAGGATGCAATTGGTACATCTGAAATATCGATCTCAGCAAACTCTAGTGTGGTGCTTCATACAAATTGACGATGATAGCGTGACGCTAAGCGGTTAGCCGCTAGGCGCGTGCCGCCGGGAATGGCTTCTCCCTTTCCAAGGCGCGCAACAACGCGGATGGCC
>JARRQF010000033.1:0-17271 GCA_037382065.1 Candidatus Thiodiazotropha sp.
CCGCGTTGTTGCGCGCCTTGGAAAGGGAGAAGCCATTCCCGGCGGCACGCGCCTAGCGGCTAACCGCTTAGCGTCACGCTATCATCGTCAATTTGTATGAAGCACCACACTAGATATTGAATTTATGATCCAATGAGGGTCATTCGGTCGGCTTATGGCTATCTGCTCTATTAGGCCTTAAGTAATAATACCAGCCACTGGAAACACTCCAAAATTTCGTCTGCTCAGTGGCAGCAGGAAGGTCTTGCGCCAACGATAGCAGTACACGCCAGGATTCTCCAGCACCAACCAAGAAACAGGCTTTAACCAGGAGATCGATTCTGTCTAATGCAAAAAATGATAATTAAAGAACGTTTCCGTCAATATTTTTGCGGATTGCCCGTTTTGATAGACCTTGATCGACAACATCGCCTCGTGACCTTTTTGACCTCACTAAATGGCGTTCGGCTGTGGGCAGCCATGATGGTTCTGCTGGCCATCGCACTGGGTATCTTGAATGGAGAAGTCATCAACCGTGACGGCATCCTCTATATCAATACAGCTCAAGCCTTCTTGGATAACGGAATTAAGGCGGCCATGCAGGTCTACAACTGGCCAAGCTACTCCATCCTTTTTGGTATTATATCAAATTGGACAGGACTCTCTCTAGAGTCTTCCGCGCATATTTTAAATGCCCTATTAATGCTATTACTGGTGGATGCATTCATACGCCTTTCACACAACCTATCGAATAAACAGATTCGTCCATGGATAGCCGCTCTGGTTGTTCTGTGCTTTCCTCCCTTCGACCATCGACTCGAGATCTATCGTGACTGGGGATATCTTGCCATGACGTTCTGTGCGTTAGTCTCACTACAGAAATATTGGATAAGTGAACGCGTGCTATCCAGGGAGGTAATTACCTGGCAATTGTGCATGATTATTGCGCTACTTTTCAGGGTAGAGGCTATCGTTTTAATCACCTTGACGCCTATAGGTTTCCTATTTCAAAAGAGAGTTTGGGTGCAACGATTAAAGCGTTTTATTTCCGCCTATTCTCTCATCCTGTTAATAGCGGTACTTAGCGGGGCTTTTGTGGCAATGGGAGATGTGCCGCTTGGAAAATTAATCGACCTGAAACAGTACACTGATCCAAGCTATGTTTTCAGTAAATTCAACCTATCCGCTGAGCAACTTGCATCACATGCGCTCAATAAGTACAGCGACGATTATGCATCACTAATCCTTGGTGGAGGCATTGTTACGCTGATCTGCTGGATGATATTGGATAATCTGGGAGCCTTTCTGGCTATATTATTAGGTGTAGGCATCTACGCTAAGAGACTGCCTAAAGCCTCTGCCTATCGACTCATCTACTGGTTAGAGACCATTGTCGTAGTGACACTATTCGCCTTTCTTATGACGACGTTAATTCCGCCTAGCCGTTACGCCTTATTGGGTTCGATGCTATTGCTTATATTGATAACATATGCAGTCAACATGTTCGCTGATACAAAAGACTCAAAAGGCCGCGCCTCGCGTTACTGGTGGTGGTTTGTGGTTATTGGCTTGGTTATCGGCAACCTATTCAATCTCTCTTTTCATCAAGACTATAAAAGCTATTTGCGAGAAGGGGGCCATTGGATTTCGCAGAATATCCCAAGCAAGATACCACTGATTACCAATGATTTCATAATTGACTACTACGCAAAACGCCCACATGGGGATAAAATCGATTCTCTGGCAAAGGTAGCTAAGGCGCTACAAGCGGCTCAACGGCCCTTTTATATTGCGCTAAAAACAAAAGACAAAGAGAGGAGCGAGGTGCTGTCACTGCTTGACCAAAAACCGCAGGTCGAGTTTCACAGTGGCCACGCTAAAGAGACTTTGCTGATTTTCTATCGTGATTAGGAATGATGCCGACGATTTTGGGTAGCTCAATCAGCGAAAACTAATTTTCAGTTTTACAAATACCACCCAGGATCTGAGCAGCCTGTTCCAGCAGGTCCTTACTGGCACCCTCTTTGTCACGCAGCATAATCGCTAGCCGTGCAAATGTGATCAAGGGTCACAGCAAAAGCCTCTGAAACCCTCTTATGCCGTGTGCGATATTGGCGCTATCCCGCAGGAAGATCCACAGCAATAGCTTGAGAATGGATAACCACACTACCGAATAAAGAGGCAAAATGCGATGGTAACCACAACACACTTTTCCAGGCTTACTTTTTCAAGTCCCGACCAATGCCGCGTTTGAGCGCTGCAGGAATCACCAATTCGAGCACTACTGCTGGACCTGGACAGAAAGGACGACTATTATTCTTAATCTATTTACTCCCCAATGTGAGCGCGCCGAAATGACAGCCTGCCCGTTTGTAACCTATGTCAATCAACAAGTCGAGTTAAAGCAACAATGAGCGCTGGCACGCAGACCTCAACCACCAGCGTCCCTGCCGCTGATTTGAAGTCAGGCACCTTTACCTTACCAACACTGTGCATGTCAGGACTTGATCCCGACGCCATCGATAAACTTCTCTTCGACCGAGTTGCCAGAGCACCCAATTTTTTTCGTAATACGCCAGTTGTGATAGACCTCACAAATTCTCATGACACCGAAGACAATGGCGACCTTGCTCTAGCCATTGGGGCTATTCGTGGGTATGGCCTAGTTCCTGTCGGTGTTCGCGGTGCCACCAAGAGGCAGAACGATCAGGCCCGTATCATGGAACTGGCGGTCTTTCCGCCATCACGCCCTGCCACCACGCCAACATTACATACCCGAGCACCAAAGCCAGAATCAACGCCTCCCCTACCAGAATTAGCCACCAAAATCATCAGAACCCCAGTGCGATCTGGGCAAAGGATTTACGCTAAGGGCTGCAATTTGATTCTCCTGGCTCAAGTCAGTAGTGGCGCTGAGGTGGTGGCCGATGGTCATGTGCATGCTTATGCACCGATCCGAGGCCGCGTTCTGGCCGGTGTCTTGGGTAATAAAAGTGCCCTCATCTTCTGTAAAGATCTGAATGCAGAACTAATATCGATCGCAGGGCATTATAAGGTAAACGAAGACCTTGACCCACGCTTCATGGGGAGACTGATATCGGTTTCTCTGGATGGAAATACACTCATTTTCAAAAAACTCTAGCAAACAACTGAATGTCCATTAAGAAGCCTACCTAGCCTACTTAACAACCAGACCTGATCCCACCGTATCAGGTATAACAGAACTATAGAGGAGCATAGATTTGGCCAGAATCATCGTCGTCACGTCCGGAAAGGGCGGTGTAGGCAAGACAACCACTGCGGCAGCATTAGCAATGGGCCTTGCAGAAAAAGGTCGACGCAGCGTCGTCATTGATTTCGATGTGGGCTTACGCAACCTGGACCTTATCATGGGTTGCGAGCGACGTGTCGTATACGACTTTATTAACGTCATTCAGGGGGAGGCGCGCCTCAACCAAGCACTCATCAAAGATAAGCGAAATGATAAACTATTTGTCCTGCCAGCCTCGCAAACCCGCGACAAAGAGGCCCTGACCATAGAGGGTGTTGGTAAGGTACTGGAGGAACTCGCCAAGGACTTCGAATATATCGTCTGTGATTCACCAGCGGGCATCGAATTGGGCGCCACCATGGCGATGTACCATGCTGATGATGCGTTTGTGGTGACAAACCCTGAGGTCTCTTCAGTCCGCGATTCTGATCGCATGATAGGCATTCTTTCTAGCAAGTCTCGTCGCGCCGAACAGGATCTGGAACCCATCAGGGAATATTTGCTATTGACCCGCTACTCTCCTGAGCGTGTCAAGCGTGGAGAGATGCTCAGTGTGGAAGATGTTCAGGATATTCTATCACTCGACCTTATCGGCGTAATACCAGAATCCCAGGCTGTACTCAATGCCTCTAACTCGGGTGTCCCAGTGGTCTTGGACACCGAAAGCACCGCAGGCCAGGCCTATCGTGATGTTGTTGCACGTTACCTGGGTGAAGAACTCCCCCATCGCTTTCTTGAAACTGAGAAAAAAGGTCTGCTTGGCAGACTCTTCGGGAGTTGAGCATGATGGGTTTACTGGACTACTTTAAGTCAAAAAAGAAGACCGGCTCAGCATCTGTTGCCCGTGAACGTTTACAGATTCTGGTAGCACATGATCGGAGTGGCCGTGACGCTCCCTCTTATCTACCTCAATTACAGCGTGACATACTCAAGGTATTGCGAAAATATGTCACCGTTGAGGCTGGCTCAATCAATGTCAATGTCGATCATGATGATGATCATGAGATCCTAGAGCTGAACATTGTGCTACCTGAAAGCAGGCGTTATACCAGCTAAAAGCGATATCAAAGAGCTATTTCGCACATGGGGGCCCAGAATCACTATCGTTCCAACTTGTGACTACAATAATCAAACGGGGGGTATAGATTTACACGATATCAAGTGTGGATGTATACCTCATTTGGATACGATAGCAAAAAATTTGAGCATCGTTCATCAAAACGTACACCTTTAACTGGACCTTAAACCAAAATAGTGCCTAGTATAAAAAATAATGCTTAAGTAATAAGCAGAAAATCAAAAAGGAGATTTTTTAATAATGAATTTATCAATAAAAACGATAGCGCTTGCTTCCGCAATCATTGCCTCTTCAACCCCCGCCATGTCAGCAAGTGTCGCCGATATTGCCTTTGTTATTGATCAATCCGGCAGCATGAACGGAGAGTTCAGTTGGCTAAGTTCATCAATCGACACGATCAGCCAAGGCATTAGTGATGCAGGCATCACCGCTCGATATGCTGTTGCTGGCTATGAACGAGACTTTGGTGCAAATGGATATTATGCAGATACCAATGTCTATCAGGATTTCACCTCTGATATCTCGGTGATAACCGGCGCAACCTCAAACGTAACAACCTATGGTGGTAGTGAGTACAGCTATAATGCCGCTGTAGATGCAACGACTGGGTTCTCATGGAGTGATTCTGCTGCCAGCGTTATAATCCTCATTACCGATGAAACCTCTCCTCAGTATGGAGACACTTACAGCGAAGTAGAGGTTGGTAACATCATGAATAGCGGAGATTTCCTGCTTAATGTCATAGCCCAGGAAAGAGACCGAAGCCACTGGGATGAGGCTGCCTATAGCACAGATAGCTATTTAGGCTTTTTCGATATCAATAACTTAAGAGACAATGCCTCTGATTTTACGGCACAGTTCACGGCAGCTAAAATCACAGAAATCATCAATGCGCCCGCGCCTACGCCCGTTCCTGTTCCTGCCGCTGTATGGTTATTCGTTTCTGGGTTACTTGGTCTGGTAGGATTTCAGAGAAGAAAAGCGAGCATTTAATACTGATCACAAAAACAGACTAAGGCGGTTATTTCCATGTAACTTCGTGGGAATGGCCGCCTCACCCTGAATGCACAACGGATTATTTATTTCTCCAGCTTTAGGTTCATGCCTCAGAGATTCCAAAGTGGCAGCGGTATTGGGAGGGTGTGATTCCCAATTGTTTGATAAACAGACGTCGCAAGCGCTCCTCCTGCTGAAAGCCACACAGGTATGCCACAGACTTAATGGGTTGGGTTGTATTGGCAAGCAGTTCCCGCGCTTTTTCCAGACGGATCTTTTCCAAGTATTTCCCAGGCGTCATACCGGTTTGCTCATGAAAGCAGCGAGAAAAATGACGTGGGCTCATGGCCATGAAATTGGCCAGTGCATCAACCTGCAGTTCAGGCCGGAAAAGGTTGCTTAACAGCCAGTCGTGCAGTTTCTGAAAGCGGTTGCCGGCTGCTCGTCGTAACTCGATAGGTGTGCTGAACTGCGATTGGTTGCCAGGGCGACGAAAATACAAAACCAGATTTCGGGCGGTTTCGACGGCGATCTCTGCACCATAGTCCTGCTCAACCAAGGCAAGCGCAAGATCAATGCCTGCGGTGACGCCCGCACTGGTAAATAGATTGCCATCTTCGACATAAATCGCGTTTTCGCATACCTGGATGGAGGGGTACTGTGTGGCCAACCTATCAGCATATCGCCAATGGGTGGTGCAACGTTTACCGTCCAACAGCCCTAGCTCCGCCAGCAGGAACGCACCGGTACATATGGAAACGATGTGGCCGGCTTTGCGTGCACGGACACGGATGTAATCCAGGCGCTGTGAATCGCTGCTGAATCGGCTTGGATTGGAGCCGCCGGGAATCACTAGATAGTCCGTCTTCTCCTTCGCGTGGCGTGGTCCATCAACGTGAACAGTCAGCCCAGATTCCAATGTAACCAGCCCAGACTTCTCGCCGCTGAACAGCACCCTGTACCCTTTGGTGGATCCCGTTGATTGCAGAAGTCTGGAGGCCGCCGAAAACACTTCCAGCGGCCCGCTGATGTCCAGGCTGTTGGCTTCCGGGAAGAGAATAAGCTCAACGGTTTTCATGAGGCTCAGGCATCAGTCTAGGTTTCGGCAGTGTAAGGGGGCGCAGGACTGTACTGCAAAATTTTTCTGACTTGCCTGGCGTGTGACGGGTCGTGAATCTCGCCGATCAGCCACAAGGCCATATCAATGCCAGCAGAGACGCCCTGCGCTGTCACAATCTTTCCATCGCGTACATAGCGCATCTCCTCCATGACGTTAACCGTCTTATCCTTGCGTAGCTTTTCAATCAGATTCCAGTGCGTAGTCGCTTTCTTATTTTTCAATAATCCGGCTTGCTGCAGAATCAAGGCACCGGTGCAGACTGCCGTGGTGTAGTCGATCTGCTGTGACTGCTGCTGAATCCATTCGATCGAACGCTTGCTTCGCAGTGCGGCATCCAGTTCATTGGCGCCAGGCACCAGCAGCACATCCAATGCGGGGGCATTCTCAAATGTGCATTGCGGGATGACCTCCATGCCGCTGGCGCAGATGATAGGGTCTGCGCTTTCGGCGATCGTGATAACACGACCGCCGCTCAACAAATGGTTCGATAAGGCGAACACTTCATAAGGGCCGCAAAAATCGAGGGCGGCCACTTGCTGAAAAAGGTAGATGCCGTAGGTTATTCCCATGCTTCGCTCCTGAGTTAGCTGTGGTGCTTGATACCCTAGACATCATTTCTGACATCAACAATGACAAGCAACACGCATTTTCTGCCATCGTTTTTTTGCGAGACTGTTTGCTACTACTCCACAACCGCCAGAAAAACACTGGAAGCCTTAAATAGCGCACACGCTTTGCTGCCAACCTGTAGGTTGTGCTTTTCTAAACTCTCAAGGGTAATAACAGCCGTCACAACGTGGCGATCACTTGGTAAAGTGATCGTCACTTCGGCATTGACCGTTTCTTTGTGTATATGGGTTACCACGCCACAAAAGCGGTTACGCGCCGACGTTAAAACATGGGCGTCCAACATCAATACAATTGAGGAGGACTTGACGAAAGCCGTAACCTCTTTACCGATTTTTAAACCGAGATTTTCGGCCGATTCTCGGGTAATAATAGCGGTCAATTCAAGTTCATCATCCAAACGAATCCTAACTTCGCAATCAACCTTACTTTGCTTAATCACCGTGACCGGACCGGCAAATTGATTGCGTGCACTGGCTTTCATCGAGAGTCTTCTCAGGACTTTTCGAAAATCTGTAACATCATTACCGGCCACTTCATTCATTCGCTCGGAGAGACGCACCACAGCAATCTGATACTCCTGCTCTAAAGCGCGATAAAAACTGATCAGACGTCGCCCGTAATCGGTCAATTCGGTGCCACCACCGCGTTTCCCACCGGCAGTACGAATCACCAGCGGCTCTGGTGCCAGGTTATTCATGGCATCGATCGCATCCCAGGCCGCTTTATAAGAGAGTGGTACTGCCTTAGCTGCTTGTGAAATCGAGCCGTGTTTGACAATCGCTTCCAATAACTTGATGCGTGTATCACCGAGAAAGTTGCCGGAGGCTGTATCAACGGCAAGCTTACCCAATAGAATGGGCGTATTTTGTTCAGGCATTGCGCTCAACTGCAAAATCTAAATTCGCCATTCTACGCTGATATCGCGCACAGACCAGAGCCAAGCCCTCCCACCCCGCCGGCAGTGTGATACAAACCCAACATTCGCTGTATTGTTTAGTACATAACGAATAAAAAAACCCAATTAGAGTAGCAGAAAAATAATTCAAGGCACTGTTTATTAAATAAAATATATTTCTGGCATCAGGCTTGCTAAGCAAACCAAACAACCATTCGCTATATAACTAACGCTATATCGTTACTATCGATTAACCAGGAAGCTTCAAATGGTAAAAAGTATATTGCGCATTGCCGCCTACCTGCTGGTTCTATTATCCAGTTCTATTTTTGCAAGAGAAGTGACCGACATGGCAGGACGCACGGTGGCAATTCCCGAGCAAGTCAAACGTGTTTTCGGTTCCGCGCCACCGCTCAATGTGCTTCTGCACTCGCTAGCACCAGAGCGGATGATTGGCCTGAGTTTTAAAATCTCAAAACCAGCAAAAAAATTCTACTCCTCTCATCTACAATCACTCCCGATCATCGGGGGGGCCTTTGGCTTTGGCAAAAGCATGAATCCGGAAGAGGTTTTGGCGCTGAAACCCGATTTGGCGCTGGCCTGGCAACCCCCTATTCTCAATTATTCTAAGACAGAGGAAGCTTTTGCGAGTATCGGTATTCCTGTCATATTTCTCAAACTTGATGTTCTTGCTGACTGGCCTACCGCACTGCGCTTTACCGGCAAGCTTTTGGCATTAGAAGAGAGGGCTGAGGCAAGAGCTACCTATATTGAAAATGCCGTAGCAAAACTCTCAAGCAGCGTCAGCGCACTGCCCTATAACCAACGCCTACGCGTCTACTATGCCGAAGGTCCAGACGGCCTGGCCACCGATTGCCATCGCTCCCTACACGCCGAGACCATCGAATTGGCTGGCGGTTATAACGTCTATCGTTGCGACCCCAAAGATCATAAGGGTATGGAGAAGATCAGTATCGAACAAATTCTCGCATTCGATCCTGAAGTCATCATTGTGCAGAACCATGCCGCGCTCAGTACTATTCGTGATGACGCCCGCTGGCAGGGAATCAGTGCCGTCAAGACAAATCGAATCCATGCTGTGCCACGTTGGCCATACAACTGGCTTGACCGTCCACCCTCATTGATGCGGGCTTTAGGTGCGCAATGGCTGGCTAACCTCTTTTACCCCGACCGCTATCCGCTTGACATAAAACAGGAAACACAGAAGTTCTATCAACTGTTTTTCAACGTCACCCTTAGTGACGCCGAAACCAACATTTTACTAAACCCCTGAATTGCTACGGAGTTTTGTTGTGCTATTCATTAACTATTCACGCCATCTATCCATTCTATCTCTGACCATAGCCAGCGCACTACCCTCAGTCGCCGGCGCCGAAGAGACGACGCTGTCGACGGTTAAAGTGTCGGCTGATACTGAGCGTGAGGAACTCGATCCGCAGAGCATTAAAAATCCCTACCGGGTCGAATCAACTGCTCGCAACAGTACTGAAACCATGACGCAGGAAGAGATAAAGGCTCTCAATCCTAAGGATCTCATCGACCTGCTAGATAAAGCAGTTGGTATGAACATGACCTATCAAGGACGACGAAGCCCCTACTTTTTTGATACGCGGGGTGGCGGTAGCATGACCTTCATTCTCGATGGTGCGGTATTACCCACCTCTTTCAATCGTATTCTGCAATCGATTCCACTGGCCGCCATCGAACAGATCGAAATCGTGCGCGGTGCCACCTCATTGGCGCTTGGCCCAACGATTCCCATTGGACCATCCAATTCAGGCTCGGCGATTAATACTGGATTTATTGTCATACGAACTCGCCAGGCAAACAAAACAGAAGGCGAAGCCAGCTTTTTCGTCGAAAAAGCCAAGTCACAACCCACCGCCAACGGCGAGAGTCTCTACCTAGGCACTCGCCTGGGTGGTCAGACATCAATAGATGGTCATGTGAGTGGTGTGGTGTCGCGTCATGACGTACCCAGCAAAGCGTCTTGGTTCGATGGTCATGATTCGCAAGCGGGCATGCTGAGCGGTGGATTCTCGGCAAACAGTTTTAAAGCGAATCTTACCGCCTACAAAGAGAGTAGTCGCTTCGAAATGCAACGCGGCGTCACCACGGATGGAGTTCTAGATGATGCTAAATGGTATTACGACCCTCTGCAAACCAGCATCCTGGCATCTAACATGAGCCTGTCATGGAGCAAGGATCAGACCACGCTACTCTCACTGTTCGCCACAGATTACGATCAGACCGAACACAACCAATACTTTTCCGATAGTGACGCATTGCCTGAGCGCGAATTTGAAGAGAAAACCCGCGGTTTCAGTCTGCGGCACAATGTCCGTTTCAAGAATCGCTTAGGCGACACACTGATGCAACTTGGCGCACAACGTAACAGTAGCGAGGGCTACGGTGCCAATACAAACAAACCCTATAATGACTGGAAGACCCATGTTCAAGGCTGGTCGGCTTCGCTTGAACAAAAGCTACTGGGAGAGCAGATTGTGCTTGATGGTGGTTACCGTCATGACCAGAAACATATCGATCGATCAACCAATAAGGCCACCCAAGTAGACGCTAACCGCGATTCCGATCTGGCACCAGCCCACACCTTCACCCTAGGAGCACGCTGGAAGATCAATAACACTTATGCGCTGAGTGGTCGCTATTTCAATGGCCGCGAATCTACATCCGGCGATTTCGACCTGATTACTCAGTCGGGTAATCCACTGCATGCCAGCAAACAGAAACGATCTGAACTGGCACTTGAAGCAGCCCTACTGCCCAACTTAAGACCGACTCTGACTTGGTTCGATATCAATATCAAAAACCAGAAAACCGCCACATCAAACACCTACATGGCTGGCGACCAAACTTACTACTACTACACAGAAAGTGATCTGCATCGACGCGGCCTGGAACTTTTAATCAAAGGCAGAATTGCCGATAGCACGACTTACCAATTCGCCTGGACACATATGACGGATAGCGAAATCACCAGTGCAGGCGTTTCCAGTGACGCTCTCGATCTCACCTCACCAAGTAATCTCTATTCCGCACGATTGAGCCACATCTGGAAAGATTATCGTTTCAATCTCTCCTACAAACGGGTTGACCCCTGGAGCCAATCCCGCAGCCCCAGAGGGACAGTAGATAATCTTAAACTCGGTGATTACGACCGAATCGACGCCAATCTGGTGCATGACTTCTTCTATAAGGACTTGCGGATCTCAACAAAACTCTATGGCCGCAACCTCACAGACGAACAATACGCCACACGCTACACCACCGGTTACTACTACGACCGTGGCCGCACCTTTGGCATCGAAGTCGCGACCCGTTTCTGATGTATCACCCAAGCAAACAGGATGAACCATGGCTGAAGTAATCTCTATTGCAACACCGTTACCACCTTCCCGCCTAAACTGGCCACGCTGGTTGGTAGCACCATCCCTGGCACTATTCGCTGCTTTATTGGCCCTGTCGATTGGACGCTACCCACTGGCACCCGGCGAGACTCTGCGCTTTTTCGCTGCATCGGCTGGTTGGATAACGATGGCTCCAGAGCACTATGAGCTGCTCTACAACCTGATTATCGAAATCCGCCTTCCAAGAGTTCTGGCCGCGATTCTGGTCGGCGCATCGTTATCGGTTTCGGGTGCCGCCTATCAGGCCCTGTTTCGTAATCCCCTGGTATCTCCTGGTCTGCTCGGTGTACTGGCGGGCGCTTCGACGGGTGCGGCCTTAGGCATCATTTTAGGTGGCAGTTGGTGGCTGGTTCAGGCCTGCGCCTTTCTCACAGGCCTACTCGCTGTCGCCATCGGTGTTGGCATTGCTCAACTATTTGGTCGCGGTTCGGTACTGATGTTGATTCTTGGTGGAATCTTGTGTGGCGCACTGTTCACTTCCCTGCTTTCAATGGTGAAATACCTAGCCGATCCCTATAACGAATTACCCGCCATCGTCTACTGGCTGATGGGCAGCCTGGGTCAGGTCAATCTCACCGATATTGGCTGGGCATCGATTCCGATGAGTATCGGTATTCTCATCTTATGTCTGCTTGGCCGGGCACTCGACGCATTGGCTATGGGGGATGATGAGGCGCGCGCCTTAGGTGTACCAGTGACCACCGTGCGTCTAGCAACCATTGCTGCAGCAACGCTGGTCTCAGCGCTCACCGTAGCCATTGCCGGAATGATCGGCTGGATCGGCCTGATCGTACCGCATATCGCACGACTACTAGTTGGACCGGGCAACGGGCGTCTTCTTCCAGCTGCTGCCAGCCTGGGAGCCGCCTTTCTACTCTTTGCCGACGGCTTGGCTCGCAACCTGTTTACCACTGAGTTACCGATTGGAATCGTCACGGAACTGCTCGGTATTCCAGCCTTTCTATTAGTGCTACGTCGTGTGCGGCGGGGGTGGGCATGATGTTGGTAGCTCAGAATATTCACTTCTCCTACCGGGGACGTCCCGTACTCAAAGGCGCCAACCTAGCTCTGGGAACCGGCGAATTGGTCTGTCTGCTTGGCGCCAATGGCGCAGGGAAAAGCACACTTCTGAGAACGCTGCTCGGACTGCTCAATCCACAACAGGGTGAAGTGCGCCTTAATCAGCAGCGACTGGTTGGCCTGGCCCGACGCCAACTCGCTCAGCAGATCGCCTATGTTCCGCAAGTCCATGCCGCCCCCTTTCCCTACACAGTACGCGAAGTGGCCCTAATGGGGCGTCTCCCTGCGAATGGCCTGTTACGTGCGCCAAAACCCAGTGATCTAACTATGGTCGACGAAATCCTAGAGCACTTGGGCATACCCCAGCTTGCTAATCGACCCTATACCGAAGTATCAGGCGGCGAACGCCAACTGGCACTGATTGCCCGCGCCCTGGCACAAGAGACAAAACTATTGGTTATGGATGAGCCCCTGACAGGCTTGGACTACGGACATCAGGTTCGCCTCCTGGCCCGTTTGGAACAACTAGCTGCTGATGGCTATGGCATTCTGATGACAACCCATGATCCCGATCAACCACTTGATGGCTGCAACCGTGTCGCGCTCCTGATTGAAGGAGAGATCAAGGCCAATGGTCGGCCAGATAAGGTGCTAACCCCAACCGCCATCGAACGACTCTACGGCGTACCGGTCCGTCTACTACACGGCTCAGACGGACGAGCCATTGCGTTTCGCCCAACTCTTATGAACAGAGAGAGAACTGCAGGATGATGAAAATGAATGCGCAACAATACAACGAACAGACCATGAAAGGGTTATTTCATAAAATCTACCCGGTCATTGCACAACAGGCTTTGACTCGCACCGGCGTACATGAAGGAGTGTGCATCGACCTGGGTGGCGGCCCCGGCATGCTCGGCATTCGAATTGCCGAAGCGAGCCATCTGCAAGTCACCATTGTAGACCCCTTGATCGAGTGCCTGACTCTGGCTCAAGACAACATTCAGGAATATGGACTCAACGAGCGCGTGAACACGCAACTGGGGCAGGCAGAATCCTTGCCATTCGATAACGGTAGCGTTGATCTCGTAGTGAGTCGTGGATCCATCTTCTTTTGGGAAGATCAGCGCCAGGGTCTGCGGGAAATTTTTCGCGTACTGCGGCCGGGAGGCTGGGCTTTCGTTGGTGGCGGTTTTGGCAATAAGACGCTACAAAACGAGATTTTCACCGAGAAGGCCAACGACGAAAAATGGCACCAGGGACGCAAAGCGCGTATTCGCAAAAATCCCCCCGAACATTTTCGTGCCATGCTTGCCGAACTCGCTATTGACGGGGTCGTCGACTCAGGCGATGCGGGCACCTGGATCCTATTTCAAAGACCAGAGCCATCCGCATGAACGAATTCGCCCTGTTTGCTAATTTTGAGAATCCGTTCAATGATATTGTACGAGCATTCCGAGAATCGGTAGAGACCGTCATCCACGCCGAAACTCTCGGTTTCGAACAGGTCTGGTTGACTGAACACCACTTCAACGCATTCAGTGTTAGTGCTTCGATTTTTCCGCTACTGGCACATCTGGCAGCCAAAACCAAACGTATCAAGCTTGGTGCCGGAGCTATTCTTCTGCCTTTTCACGACCCACTACGAGTTGCTGAGGATGCCGCAACCATCGACGCACTTTCAGACGGTCGCTTGCTGCTCGGTCTCGGCAAAGGTGGACCATTCCCCGATCAATTTCGTAACTTCGGCGTATCCCATGATGAGAGTCGCGACAGAATGTACGAAGCACTCGATCTTCTGCAAAAAGTATTTGCCGAAACCGATGTAGAATACAGCACGCCCCATTTCCACTACGAAGCGCTCTCTGTCTACCCTCGCCCCTTTCGCACGCCTTTGCCGATCTGGCTGGCCAGCATGGTCAATGAGAGTCTGGCACTGGCAGCCCAGCGAGGATATGGTCTGATGGGACCGTCGGCTGCGCCAGTAGCTAAAATGCGCGCACTGCTCGATGCCTTTCATGCACTTTCACCAAAAAACAGCCCACCCTTTGTCCTTGCACGCTATCTCCTTTGCTCTGAAAACCCAGCACGAGCCAGAGAAGAGGCGCTACCCTTCATCCGCGACTTCGGCAAAAACATGCGGGCAGCCATTAATAGAACGCCGTCCAGCGAACCGATCCGCCCATTCGGCGAATCCGCCGAAGCATACGAAGAAGCCCGTCTGCTTGGCAATGCCATCGTCGGAGATCCTAGCGCCTGCATTGAACAATGCCTTGCTTTGCGGGAAGCACTGG
Source organism: Candidatus Thiodiazotropha sp. (assembly GCA_037382065.1). Lineage (GTDB taxonomy): Bacteria > Pseudomonadota > Gammaproteobacteria > Chromatiales > Chromatiaceae > Thiodiazotropha. The sequence continues at coordinate 14,733 of JARRQF010000033.1, forward strand.
GTCCCTATCCCGTAACCTTATTACTCAAACCGGCTTCTTACGACCCCGTGGTAAACCGCCGCTCACTCACCCTGTTTGCAGAGCAAGTACGGCCAGCGCTTTCCAATAACATCATTCTGCAGAATTCGACAGGAGACTATTCATGCCTAACGGATTAGGACTAAACCTCGAATTGAATCAACAACTCGATACTTATTGGCACCAAAGAAGCGCCAACATAAAGTCAGCACGAAGCAGCCTACAGGAAGGAAGGCTACCCTGGATAGCACTAGGGTTGGCTTGCCTCGTTCACGGAGCCGCCATCGCCGCATTGATGCGGGTTCAAACCGACGGCCCGAGTCAGCAACCGAGCATCGTCCTATCCGCCCGCTTAATCACTCAGCAAGCACCAGCTAAAAAAGAGGCAGAACCCAGCACGCCTATCGACAGACCACCACCCCAAAAGGAAGTAGCCCCCAAACCCGTGCCAAAAAAATCTCAGGCTGTGCTCTCGAAATCATCTCCAAACATCCACAAAAAAACCGTGCACAAGCCACCGCAGAAGCGCCCCAAGCAGGTCAAACCCACCCAAGCGGTTAAACACCAAGCGCAACAGGAGACCGCTCAGCCGATCAAGCAGACTAAGAAAACCACAAATAAGTCACTACCCGAGGCACCCGTGTTGACAGAAGCCCGATCCACAAAATCTGCCGCTGAGCCAGCCCCAATCACTCAGCCACGATTTAACGCGGCATATTTATCAAACCCAGCCCCAGCCTATCCTAGTAAGTCACGTTATTGGGATGAAGAAGGCAAAGTTCTTCTCAAGGTTCAGGTCTCAGCCAGTGGCGAAGCCATGCAGGTCTTACTGCACAAAAGCAGCGGATTTAAACGTCTCGACCAAGCTGCACTAAATGCCGTGCGAGCTTGGAAATTCATACCGGCACGCCAGGATCGAAAAGCGGTTGCAGCCTGGGTTGTCATTCCGATTGAATTCAGCTTAAGGAGAGCATCATGAGCGACCTCAACCTGGCCCATTTTTATACACAACTCGACCTGATTGGACAAATTGTGCTGTTTACACTGTCCAGTATGTCCCTTACCTCCTGGACTGTCATCGTATTCAAATTAATACAGCTACGTACCACATCGCGCCAACGCAGCCGTTTCTTCAATACCTATCGACAAACAGCGACACCAATAACACTTAGCACCGATCTGCAGAATCCCCAAGAAGCGGGTTATACAAAAATTGCATTGATAGGTCTACAAGCCCTCAGTCGCTGGAACGGACGCAGCAAACGCCGGGTCTTAAATACAGAAGACGGCACCGATTTCGTTTCGACCCGACTCGCCCTTGCCGTGGCCCGAGAAAGAGAGCGTCTGGAAAGCGGCCTCGCCCTATTAGCAGCCATCGGCAGCACAGCCCCCTTCGTAGGGTTGCTCGGCACCGTTTGGGGTATCTACCATGCCCTGATCACCATCGGCCTCACCGGGCAAGCCAGCCTGGACAAAGTAGCCGGCCCTGTTGGTGAAGCATTGATCATGACCGCGATCGGCCTGACCGTCGCCATTCCTGCTGTGTTGGCCTATAACACCTTCAGTCGCTTACTCCAAAAATTCGTGGGTGAGCTGGAAGAGTTCGCCCATGAACTCCTGAGTTTTATGGCCACAGGTGTTCATGCACAACAAAAAACAGCACCTCAACAATACACACTGGAAACCACATTAATGGAGAGCATCTAATGGGTATAGGAACGCCTTTAGGTCGAGGTAGAAGCCAACACCTTGCAGAAATAAACATGGTTCCCATGATCGATATCATGCTGGTTCTGCTGGTGATCTTTATCGTCACCGCCCCCCTCTTAACCCATGCCGTTAAAATTGACTTACCCCAGGCCAATGCAGAATCCACGCAACCAGAGTCACCTTTGGAGTTAGCAATCCGCGCCAATGGAGACCTCTACTGGGAGGGCAAACCGATTGACGAACCGACGCTGGAGGAGCGCTTACGCCAAGCAGTACAACAAACCCCCCTAGCGGAACTTCACATCCGAGCCGATCGACTCACCGCCTACGAACAGGTTGCCAAATCCATGGCCCTGGCTTCTCGCAGTGGTCTGAAGAAAATTGGATTTATCACAATGCCAGAATAAGGGCTGAGGAGACCACAAAGAATGTCTTGGGTTGGTAGTGAACCGAATTTTGAAAATACTCAAATTAAAACTGCTATCTTTGCTTGGCTTTCTTATAACTCAAGTTAGGGTTAAAACGTAGGATGTGGTGAGGTACGAACCGCATCATGATTTTCGATCATGTGCCAATATTTGAGTGAGATATTCCAGGGTATTTTTAAACCGATAGGTCACTCTTTTTGAAGTCACTATAAAATTCGTAATTGCGTAGGATGCGGTGAGCGGTGCGAACCGCATCTATAGTGCGGTGGCTCACGAACATCCATGATGCGGTTCGTACCTCACCACATCCTACATTTCATTCCTTAATGGTGGGACAGAGCCCCACCCTACGACTTTTGCGACACCCTCCAAGGTGAGAGGGA
>JARRQF010000034.1:0-26123 GCA_037382065.1 Candidatus Thiodiazotropha sp.
AATTGCGTGGCGTATTGCCGCCACTGAATGATGGTATCTCTGCTATTTGTTTGCTCCCTGCTTATTATCAGGCTTGATCCTACACCCACTTTTTCATGGATATCACTAGGGATAACCCTAGCTTTCAGCATGCCAAGTTTATCCCAACAACTCCTGATCAACCCCACCAAATGCCCGAACAGCTGGCAATAACTCCTGATCAGCAAATTCACACCCAACCTTTCCTGGATCATTCTGGCTCTGCTTATCCGCAGCTTCCAGGGTATGTCCGCCACCGTTGCGCAGGCACTTCAGCAAAGGTCGATATCCTGGCTCCCAGGCATTCACTTCACCAAAGCGTTGTCGTAAGCTGGATAATATTCCCATCCCCGAAAAGTCGAGGTCACCCCAGAAGGCGAGTGGACCAAATGGGGGCGCTTGATCAAACCACCAGGCTTCGAAACTCTCTTGCCACTCTGCTTGTCCTGGCCCGCTGTAGTGTAAACAAACCCCTTCTCGTTGACGCAGTCGTCCGGCGGTGCCTCGAAATCCGGCAACATAGACCAGGGCCAATCCTTGTGTGTCTCTGGGGCGGCCTTCACAGGCTAGGGCGTAGCTGTCTTGATTTTCAATGAAGAGTACGCCGTTGCATGCTCGGGGCAGATAGATGTTGATGAGGATGGGGCGTGGTTTTAGGGGTAGTTCGGGGAAGAGTTTAAGGAGTAGCTCTTCCCGGCCATCGAGGCGTTTGGAGTCACCACGAAAATAGCGGGCGCTGAGTTGGCGGGGCGTGAGGGATTCTTTCGTCGTACCGATCTGGGCGAAGGCGGTGGCGACTTCCTGGTCGCTCATGTTGGGGATGGCGATGCGTCGTTTCAGCAGGGGTTTGGTGTCGCCCGGGAAAATTTGCTGCGCAATGGCTTCACGCCAGCTTTGCAGCGCAGGTTTTTCTTGGGGACGTTGCAACCAGTCACGCAGGGGCGCTTCTGCTTGGGGAGTGAAGGCGAGGCGAGCGCCTTTCCACTCTGGATCGTAGTGAACGTTGCGTTTGCCTTCTTTGATGGCGCAAAGGTTCAGATCGGTAAGTTGTTTAACCAGACTCCACAGTAGATCGGCCTCTTGGTCTTGTTGTTTGAGAGTGGGGAGGTATTTTTCCGCTGGTAGGTAGATTCTTTGCTGCCTTGTGCCAACATGTTTGTCGAGCCGGTTGAGCACCTCTCCTAATAGAGCACGTAATTCCGGCTCGTCTTGCAACCAGGGTGGGGCTGAGTGATTAGCTTTCATTCAGAACATCTTCCATGAAGTCGAGTTCCGCTTGTTGGTAGATGGTGCGACGGTGTTGTGCCCAGAGATCCTGGATGCGCTTCTGGTTGCAGACTTTGCGATCAACCAGCACTCTGGTTTGCAGCTGGCCACGAGGTGGGCTGGGGACTTTGGCAAAAACAAATTCATTGCTGATCAGATCGATAAAGGGGCCGCATTTGCTGGTGGGCATGATGAAGATGAGTTGCAGGCCGAGGGCTTCAGTAAGATAGCTAATCACTTCACGGGAGCGCTGTTCGTCCATGTGCATAAAGGCTTCGTCTACCAATACCATGCGCAGGTGGTTTTGTCCTTCGGCGAAGCGGAAGGCGGAGGTGATGGCCGCTGAGCGGATGATGTAGGCGGGGGTCTCCAGTTGACCGCCAGAGCCGGTGCCGTACTCCGATAGCGGGATAGGTGGTTTGCCCTCGACCTCTTTGTAGATCTCGTAGCGGTGGTAGTTGCGGTAGTCGGCAATCCGTTCGAGTTCACGCAGGGCTTTGTGTTGATCTTCATCGAGCAGCAGTTTCATCAGTTCATCGCGCACGTTCGCTGAGCGAGCTGTCAGTTGTGCATCGAACAGCAGGGTCTCTTCTCCTAAAGAGGGAATTTTCATCACATCTTCGAAGAAGCGGGCGTAGTCTCGATATTCGGGTATCCATGCACTGTCGAAGCGGAAGGTCTCGCGATCTGCACCGAATCGGTGGTTCTGAAGTTCTCGATTAAGCAGTTTGATCTGCCGCTGACCGTCATTAATTGCTTGGTGGATCTGGTGGCAGAGGTGGGTAACAAAGGTGCTATTGAAGCTCTCTTTTAGAGTCTTCAGTTCATGGTGTTTTTCTACCAGGATGTTGTTTTTAAGCAGGTTGTAGATGCGGTCCAGTTCCTGGCGCACGCCACAAATGTTTTTAAAGAGTGCTGCGTCGTAGTTTCCATCGAAACCGAGGTAGATCACTGCATCGACTGGTCGACAGTGGCGGTTGTGTTCCTGGAGGATTTCACCTAGTAAGCGTTCACTTTTGCGGAGTAACTGTTGCCATTCGTTGTGCTGCTCTTTGAGTAGCTTAGGATCGGTGTCGGGTGCTTCGCTATCGGCCCTGTCGAGACGTGCTTCCAGATCAAACTCAGGCCAGATCGGGTGGAGTTCTCGCAATGCCGCTTCGCATTGATCTGCTTTAATCGTGGCCTGCTCTTGCAGGTCCGCCAGACCTTTGATGGCGCGCTCGGCCTGGGCAAGCTTTTCGACCAGCTTACCTTTCTCCTCACTCAGTTCACTGGCCTGTTGGCGCAGCTGTTCATCCTGCTCACGTAGCTGGGCAAGCTTCTTTTCTAGATTCTGATGTTCATCCAGGTCGAGGTTTTCCAGCAGAGCATCGAGACGTTGCAGGTCACGACGGATCTCCAACATGGTGGTGACGTTATCGGCATGACTGACTGGGATTACACCATCGATAGCAGCAAGCAGGCGGCTGCTCTCTTGCATACGCTGGTCGGCCTGCTGCCAATCAGCGATGATCTGTTTTAGCTCTTCGCGCTTGGCCGCAAGAGCCCGTTCGCGGGCGGCTTGACCGAAGACCAGCTCCCCATCGGGCAGGTCGCAACGAAACATGGCGTAGTTGCCGGAACCCATCCCATCAGCTGTGAGGCCTCGACGGGTTCCTCGCAGGGTCTCCGCCGAATCGACCTGTACCACACCACCATAGCTGGCACTAAGGTAATTTCGAGCCACCGCATGAGTGAAGCCGAGAAGATGGACGATGGAGTGCCTGTCTAATTGCAGTCGTGCGGCATCTTCGGCGGCTTTGTGGCCTTGAATCACTCTGGCGCGGTTATCCCGTCCCGGCAGGGCACGCACGATACGGATCGCCTCTGCTTCGTACTCAGGCTCTACCAAAATGCCAAAGCGGGCACCGCCCAAGTAGCCCTCGATGGCGGCCTGCCAGCGTGGATGGGTTACCTCAACATGGTCACAAAGCACCCGGGGGTCGGCCTTGGGAGACTGTTCTCGGATAGCTGCGATGGCTCGCTCCACATAAGGGGGGTAACTGACCTGGCGTGACTCCAGGCGCTCGATCTCGCTCTGTTTCTGTCGCTCTTGGTTGGTGAGCTGCTCGTAGCGACGCCGCCGCTCTCCATTAAGCTCAGCTAAACGATCACGCCGGTTATTGCCACTGCCATCGCTCTCGCGTAGCTGCCGATGGAGGCGGTTGATCGCCTGCTGGGCATCACGGGCCTGATCCAGATAGTCCTCTAGGGCCGAGAGGTCTCCGGTAAGATCCTGCTGTAACAGGCGACTCAGATCGACTTCGCCACGTCCCCCCCGATCAATAGCCTCCCGCGCCAGACCAAGGGTTTCCAGATCAGCAAGGTCGGGCAGATCGGCACTTAGCGTGGCCGATTGCAGCCCACTCAGGATAAGCGTCAAATGCCCGGCGTTCTGTGCGACTTGATTGTCTTGGGTGAGCAGTTCCCTGCCCATTTCAGCCAGCTGTTTTTGTGCCTGATTACGTTGCCGTTCCAGATCATCTTTCTGACGCAAGGCGTCGACGCCGAGGCGTTGAGCCTCTAGCTCTACAAGCTGCTCACGGAGCTGTTGACGACGCTGCTCCGTCAGGTTGACCTCCTCTTCCAACTCGATTGATCGCTGCTGCAGCTTCTGCTGGGTCTGTTTGGTATCAAGGTAGGCGCTCTGCCGCTCCAGATAGTCGTGCCGGGCCAGGGTGTAGTCGAGAGTGTTGATATTAAGCCAGTGTTCGATGTAATTCTGAGCCTGTTGTGAGGCCTGCTGTAATAGCTCAATCCCTTCCACCAGCTTGTGTGCCTCCTGCTCCATGCTATGGATGGTTTTAAGCTGACTGGAGACACTGCGGATCGCCTCTCCAAGATCTCGCCGCTCGAGGATCTCTTCGGCAACGAATTGGTTGATACTGCTAACCGGCTTGTAAGCCATGAATCGAGAGAAAGCGCGAGCCGCCGCCACCGCCTCGCGCTCGATAATCTGTTCGTCGCGACCACGCAGTGCGGCGTAGAGCCGTCGTAGATAACCTTTTTTGGTATCGTAGCGCTCCACTGACCGTTTACCGAACTCGCTGGCCAGATGGTTGGGAAGCTTTTCAAGTGGCACCACAAATCGTTCACCCTGTTCTTCCCATTGTAGATCTCCTAGTTTCAGCTCCACATTGGGCAGGATAAAAAAGACCGCCTCTTGTTGGCGCGCTATGGGTTGGCTGCCACCCTGATCAAGCCAGGCACGCACCGCAATCAAAGCGGTAATGGGGGATGCCGTCTCGCCTTGGGTTGGATAAAAGATGGCGGCCAGATAGCCATCGCTGGCATCAAGACGCGCATAGCTACCATCATCGCAACCAAGCACATACGAAGCGAGGGTGCGCACTCGTTTGCCACCACGGCCCCGTTGAGTGGTCTCGTCCTGCCCCGGATTATATTGAAAAAGATTCTCGTGGGCGGCAGTCATTACCGTCTGAATCGCATCGGCAGCAGTGGTCTTGCCGGAGCCATTGCCACCTGAAAGCAAGTTAATGCTACCAAACTCAAACTCACTATTGGGCAAGTTACCCCAGTTAACGTAGATGAAGCGTTTAAGATACATTGGTATCCTCCTCACCGGGGGCTTCCTCTTGCGACTCATCTGGCAGCCCCTCTTGCAGGGTGGCCAAGGCCTCCTCGCCAACAAAGTCGACTATCATCGGGTGGATGCGCAGCCAGCTCTCTCCACTGTCAATATCCTCCTCTTGGCGGAAATCAATGAGACGCAGCTGTTTAAGGCGCTGAAATAGTCGTCTGCGTTCGGTCACCTTATCGGACAGCGGACGGCCAAGCAGATTTTTCATGGCAATACCAAGAGACTCAAAAGATTCGGTGACGAAGCCCTGCTCATCAAGTCTGCCTTCACGCAGGGCCTTGTCGTATTGCACCCGCAATACCAGCAGCAAGGCGACTTCATGTTGGGTAAGGCGTGCCCGTAAACTGCCAGAAAATGCCTGTTCGTTCGCACCTTCCATACCGGGTACCTGGGCACCAGGGGGAAGCAGACGCAGGTATTCAAAGCGGTGGTCAAGCTGGAGGCCGATACCGAATAGGTCGAGAAGTTCACGCACAGGCTGCTCAATGCGTAGAAAGCGGTCATATAGCTCGCGCTCGGTGTGGCTCTCATCACGGCAGAGAATACCGTAGTTAAGCAATCGCACCAGCAGTTCGCGCACTTCACCGAGAGATACGGCATGCTCTTTGATGCGCTGTTCCAAATGGTCGTGGATGGTTGATTCCGTCATATTCTGTCTGCTTTGCTCACGCTATTTTGGTCTACCCCACTCCTCGCAGAAGTGGATCTACGCACTATTTGGATTTTCGTCACTGATCAATTCGATGGTGAATTCATCTGTTGCTTCGTAGTATTCGGTGCTGGGTCGCACGCCGGTTTCAGTGACTCGGAAATGGTACCTCCCCTGACTAACCGTGCCGGCCTCTATCACATGGGCTGCTTTGAGTAGATCCCGAGCGTCACGAATCGGCAGGGCGGTGCTGCGCAACAGACGCCCTCCTGCTAGGGTTTCGACGAGATACTCCCGCAGCTCTTGATTATTGAGGGTAAAGGCACGTTCCAGGGCCTGCTCAACAAATAGACGACGTAGAGCCAGGGGATCATCAACTATCTCCGCCTCAACCCGACTATTGACACGACGGCGACTGCGAGGACCATGCAGGCGCAGTGCGTCGGGATCGGCAAAACCAACATTGAGGGTGGCCAACCGCTCCCCGGCAGCAGCGAGTCGGGCATCGTACTCTCCATCTTCCAGTGCTGCTAGTTGACGGCTGATGATCAGGAAGCGGTTACTGGAGGCTCCACTGAAGGTAAGCTGACGAATGATGATATCTGCACGTCGGGTAAAACCGTGCAGGGCTCGCCGCAAAGCCGGTAACATCACTTCGCAAGCAGCATGCAGGCGCGCATCGATGCCATCAAGGATAATCAGGTAGAGAGAGTGCTCTCGTTGATCGATCAATTCTGGTGCGGCACGGCGCAGTTCCCGTTCGGCTTTGGCTTTGAACTCACGCTGTTTGCGTCGTCCCTTGGCAATCAGTTTGGCAATCTCATCGCGATACTTCTCTACACTGTCGGCTGAGAGACGGATTGCCAAGTCAGGCATAAAGCGCTTCTCCATGAAGTTAAAGAACTCATCAGCGGCGCATTGCACCACCTGTTGAGCTTCCACATCACGCACCAACTGGCGTTTGCGCTCATCCAGTTCTGTGATGATATCGGAGAAGTCGGAAACGATGCGCTCTGAGTATTCATAGGCATCGAGCAGATCATAGACCTCACCCCGTTCGAGAAACGCACGCAACGCATTACGGGTATTGCGGGTATTACGGTGACGAGTACGGTATCGGCCACCAGCAGTCTCCACCATTGGTTGGGTGAAAAGGCGCCCGATCCGACTGAACGCGTAACTGCTTTGAAGTGTCGCTTCGTCGGTTTGGCGCTCCAGCCAACCATGTTCCAATAATAGGTTGAGCACCCAATTGCCCTGCTCCCGTTCACCACGGGGCGCATCCGCTTCATCCTCACCATCAAGCAGCGGGGTGCGTGTAATGGCTTCGGCAAAGACCTCCAAAACCTGCTCGCGGTCGCAGATGCGGCTGTAGTCAGCATGGGTAGTATAGAAACGAGCGTAGAGACCACTCAAACAGGCAACCACCTGCTCACGGTATTTACCAGTCAGGGGGCGGAAAAGCTGGGGGTGATCCTCGGTGAAGAACATGTATTTATTGAAGATTAAAACGGAAGAGTATATACGGCTGGTTATTCTTCGTCACCAAGCATGCGATTTCCAATACGCTCTGCCAAGGCGAACACAGTAGTGAATTTCAGGGTAATCAATCTGGAACCTTCTCGCATATGACCAACCTAATCATCCTAGATTTCACTGTTGACTGCTAAATAGCACACCATGTGCTGTTGCTCATCGCACATCAAAAACAGGAGCTAATAGATGTTTCGCTCGTTCTTTCCCAAACCAGGTTTATTCTTTCTTTCAGCGTTTGTCTGGATCACTCTGGCTGCCGCTGTCTGGTATCTCGCGGGTGATACACTAGGTGCAGCACTGGGATTTGCTCCAGCTGATCCTGATGCAGATCCGGTAATCGGCATAGGCTTTTTTCTAACACCTCAGTTTCTTTGGTTTTGCTGCTACTACGCCATTATCGCAGCTTTATTCTCACTATTTTGGTTCCTCTACTCACCTCACCCCTGGCAGCGTTGGTCAGTTATCGGTTCAATCCTGATTCTATTCTCCACCTATTTTTCAGTACAAGTAACTGTGGCGATTAATGAGTGGCGACGTCCATTCTTTGATGCTGTACAAAACGCACTATCAGGCGATGGCAGCGTTACCACAGAAACGCTCACTGGGCTCATGATTGATTTCGCCAATATTGCCTTTGTTGCGATTATGGTAACAGTTGCAACCAGTTTTTTTGTCAGCCATTACGTATTCCGCTGGCGCACTGCCATGAATAACTATTATGTATCACGCTGGGATGAGGTACGTAACATCGAAGGTGCCGCGCAACGTATTCAGGAAGATACCATGCGTTTCGCCGATATCGTGGAGAACCTGGGGGTAAAAATCATCGACTCAGTGATGACTCTCTTCGCCTTCCTACCCATCTTATTCGCCCTCTCATCCTATGTCACAGAGCTACCGATAGTTGGTAAGATAGCCGCCCCCTTGTTCAATGCTGCTTTAGCTTGGTCGATATTTGGTACGGGATTACTCGCTGTTGCCGGTATAAAATTGCCTGGGCTCTATTTCCGTAATCAGCGTGTTGAAGCGGCCTATCGTAAGGAGCTTGTTTATGGTGAAGACGATGCTGATCGAGCGCACCCTCTGACGCTAAGCACACTCTTTAAAAATGTGCGCTCAAACTACTTCCGACTCTACTTTCACTATTTCTACTTTAATATCGTGCGCTACAGCTATCTGCAGGCAGACAATATTTTTGTCTATCTGATTCTGGTGCCTACCATTGTCGCCGGCAAGATCACCTTTGGTCTATTACAGCAGATACTGACTGCATTCGGCCAGGTATCGTCGTCGTTTCAATACCTGGTTAACTCCTGGACAACGATCGTTGAACTACAGTCGATCTACAAACGTCTTGCCGCCTTTGAATTATGTTTTAACCATCGCCTTCCGCCTGAAACAGCCCCTGCTGTTCCGGTAATAAAAACGGAGTTGTAGTGGGATAGATACCAACCCCATCCTCCACAATAAATTTCGTAATTGTGTAGGATGTGGTGAGGTATGAACCGCATCAATAGCTAAGTGCCGTGTTTCATAACGGTTCGCAAAGCTCACCGCATCCTACAAAACACGCTAAGTTGTAAATCTACTCCTTTGATTTCGCCTTGATCTCTGCCGCACGAACCTGCTTGGCCACTTGATCGAGCACACCGTTAACAAATCGGTGACCCTGCTCAGCACCGAATACTTTGGCCATCTCAACGGCTTCGTTGATTACTACACGGTAGGGTATTTCCAGTTTGTGTTTTAGCTCAAAAGTGCCAATCCGAAGTATCGCCCGTTCTACCGGATCCACACTCTCAATGGCCCGATCCAAAGAGGGTTTGAGGAGTTCATCCAACTCTCCCAAATGGCTGGGAACACCGTGTAAAATATCTTGAAAGTAGGAAACTTCGAATGTGTCGAGATCCTGCTCTTCAAGAAACTGATTGGCAATCTCAGAAACATCCTGACCAGCTATCTGCCACTGATAGATGGCTTGTACGGCATGGTTTCGTGCTTGGCTACGCTTTTTTTCTCGCTCAATGGCCTGTTCGATGGTATCGACCGTTAAAACACCGAAAGCGATCGGCACGCCATGCTTAAGGCTGACTTGAGCCATGCCTTTAACACACTCCCCTGCAACATAGTCGAAATGGGGTGTACCACCTCTTATCACGGCACCTAAAGCGATAATGGCATCGTATTTACCGGTGGCCGCAAGCTTCTCCAATGCCACAGGCATCTCAAAGGCACCCGGCAGGCGCACCAGAGTCAAGTCATCATCACTGGCACCATGCCGCCGCAGGGTATCAATGGCACCATCCAACAGACTTTCAACAACAAAGCTATTAAAACGCGCTACTACCAGACAGAAGCGTGCATTATCAACTGTCATTGCCCCTTCGATCGTCTTTATCGTCATCTTATTACTTACCCTAAAAAGCTAACTATTTGGAATTTGAGGTGAGAAGGTATGAATATCGCTATTCAGCCTCAACATACTCTGTGACTTCCATACCGAAACCAGAGAGTGCGTGTATGCTCTTGGGTGCGCTCAGTACGCGCATTTTTTTCACCCCTAAATCGGAGAGAATCTGTGCACCTACACCGTAGGTCCTCAGCTCTTTGCTATTATCCTTCTTATGGAACTTTTGATGCGCACTACTCTGGGTCTGTAGCTCCATCATCCGCTGCACAATCTCCCTTGCTGTATCATGATTTCGCAGCACGACGACCACCCCTTCTTCTGCCTCACTAATCAGTTTCATGGCGCTGCGTAACGGCCAACCACACTCACTGAACTTAGCTTCAAAAAGGTCGCATAGACTGTTTTGCATGTGAACCCGAACCAGGATGGGCTTATCGGGGGTCGGGTGACCTTTGACTAACGCTAAATGGAGTTCGTTATCCACCACATCCTGATAACCCACCAGTTTGAATTCACCAAACTCTGTGGGGAATAGACACTCACTTACCCGCTCGACTGTGGTCTCGTTCTGCACTCGATACTGAATCAGGTCCGCAATGGTACCCATTTTCAGATCATGCTTCGCTGCAAAGGATTCCAGGTCGGAACGACGTGCCATCGTGCCATCCTCATTGAGAATCTCAACAATCACCGATGCTGGAAAAAAGCCTGCCAGGCGTGCTAGATCACAGCCTGCCTCGGTATGCCCAGCACGCACTAATACACCACCAGGCTGGGACATTAGGGGGAAAATATGTCCAGGCTGAACCAGATCCTGGGGTTTAGCATCTGATGCCACTGCGGCCATTATAGTGGTCGAGCGGTCTGCGGCAGAGATACCGGTGGTAACCCCTTTGGCCGCCTCAATTGAGACTGTAAAATTGGTAGCAGACAGCTCATCGTCTGTGGTCACCATCAACGGCAGACGCAGTTGGCTGCAGCGCTCTTTAGTCAAGGTGAGACAGATCAGGCCACGCCCGTAACGCGCCATGAAGTTAATGGCATCGGGGGAAACGCACTCCGCAGCCATGATTAGGTCACCCTCATTCTCCCGATCCTCGTCATCCATAATGATGACCATTTTGCCGAGCTTCAGGTCTGCAATGATTTCTTCTGTGGTATTTAGTGCCATGGATTCTCTAAAGAATTTTATTCAAAGTTAACTGTTCATTCTATCAGAGGTGCTAGTTTAGTGCTTCATATTATTAGAAATGGAGTGGTCAGGGGCATTAAGGAGTCTCGTGTGGTGCTATCGACAATGAAACCGAAAGCTATCATCCAGCTCCTGCGGCAGTATCAGTGTACTGAATCCTATATCAAGGGACTGGGCACACAGAGAGGCTCGGTCAGTGGTATCACTCACATACTCCTGCTTGTATTCTACCTGCAATACTGGTTTGCCCTGCTGGATGAAAGGTGTGAGTAAATCGCATTCCTCATAGTCAAAACACGATTCATTCACCGAAAAATCGAAATCGTCCACCAACTCATCAATCTGGGCCAAATCGTTTTTCAAACCGACAGAGAGCCTCCTCTCATGGGCTGCATTGGCAATAAATCTGTTGTAGACAAGCTGATCATCTGCCGTCAGTGCAAAACCGGAATCATATGAATAGCCATCCATATTGTCTACATCCACCCCGTCACACCCCTTGCTCACGGCCAAATCAAGACGTGCCAGCATAATCGCACGAACTTCTGTGGATCGAATATCCAGCCAGCTTTCACCTTCCCAGTTAGATAAATTGTTACCGATATCCGTTGCTGTAAACTGACTGGCATCAGATCGCCAATTTTCATGGGTGCCACCGGAAAAATAGCAGATCACTTTTTGTGCAGCAGCATGCAGATCAATAATGGTCTGTTTCGGGGTGTCGAAGAGGTCGATGTCATATAGTTCAACGGCATAGCCGGTATTGATACTCCCTTGTAGCTGTAATTGCCAGGTAGTTGCTATTGTGGGCTTGTACCAGCCATCCATATTATCGGGAGTAGTTGTATCCAAATCAGACAAGGATCTACCTTCAGAGGAAGTTCCGCCGCACCCAGCAAGTACCATAGTAAGCAAAAAAGAACCGATATGGACGTTCATTCCGCTGCCTCAATTCCATCAAAAGTTACCAGACAAACTAGCTATTTCCTGTTTAAATCAAAAAATACAATCAACCCCGAATAAAACCTCGCTCCAATAGCAGCGCTTCAGTGACCCCCGAAACATGGGGTTCTGCCGCTTTATCTCCCAGCATTAAACGTTCGAGATAGCGGGCGATCTGATCGACTTCCAGGTTGACTTCGGTACCTACCTGGTAGCTATCCATGATAGTCTCTTGTAGGGTATGGGGCACCAGGTTCAACTCAAACTTGGCACCGTCAACACCATTTACCGTCAGACTGACACCATCGACACAGATTGATCCTTTATGTGCAATATAACGCGCCAGTTCAGCTGGTGCTTCGATGGTAAAGTGTATTGAACGGGCATCATCCCCTCTTTTTAGCAGACGCCCAATACCATCCACATGCCCACTGACCAGATGACCGCCAAGCCGAGTATTGAGGGTCAAGGCCTTTTCCAGATTAACCCGACTTCCTGGCTTCAATCCTTGTAGGGTGGTTAGACCCAAAGTCTCGCGTGAGACATCTGCTTTGAATCCCCCTCCCGGTAACTCGATAACGGTTAAGCAGATACCATTGGTGGCAATACTGTCACCCAGCGCCACATCACTCAGATCCAGCCCCCCACTGTTAATGGTCAGGCGCAGATCGCCTCCTCGGTTTTCAATTGCTTGTAGCTGACCGATCGCCTGGATAATACCGGTAAACATAATCCTAGAATCCGTAGTTGAACAGGGATTTGACTGATTTTTTGGATAATCAGCCCTCTCGTTGCTGTGGTACAGCGGTAATGCGGATATCCGGCCCGATTTGCCGCACATCCATGAGTTGCAGACCAATGCGCTGAGACATCTGCTGAACGTTGGGCAGGTTGAATAATCCTCTGGCGCTATTCCCCATTAGGTGGGGGGCCTGATAGATGATCAGCTCATTGATCAGTCCCTGCTCCAGCATTGCTCCCGCCAGGGTCGCACCAGACTCGAGTAACACATCATTGATTTCTTGGCTTGCCAGAAATGCCAAAACTTCTCGAAGATCGAGGCGTTCTCTATCTCCTGGCAGTGTAGCGACCTGAGCGCCTGCTGCTTCGAGGGCGGCACCATGGGCGGGGTATTCATCAGAGCATAGAATTAAGGTAGGACCTGGCAGAGCCATCATTTTCGCATCTGCCGGAGTGTCCAGATTAGGGTCTAGCACAACACGTACTGGATGGGGCAAGGGTAGATCTTCAGCAATTCCCAGAGCCATCCGATCGAGTCGTACATTCATTGAGGGATTATCCGATAACAGGGTGCCAATACCTGTAAGAATCGCGCTACTGGCAGCTCTAAGCCGTTGCACATCCTCTCGGGATTCTGCTGAGGAGATCCATTGACTCTCACCACTCGCCATGGCAGTGCGACCATCCAGACTCATGGCCATTTTACAACGTACATAGGGCACGCCCTGGGACATCCTTTTAATATAGCCAAGGTTGAGTGCCTCAGCCTGAGTCCGCAATATATCTTCTGTAACTTCGATACCTGCACGCCTCAGGATTTCAAAGCCTTGCCCAGCTACTTTCGGGTTTGGATCGCACATCGCCGCAACAACCCGCTTAACACCTGCCTCAATCAAAGCATCGGTACAGGGAGGTGTTCGGCCATGGTGACAGCAGGGTTCCAGGGTGACATAGGCGGTAGCGCCTCTGGCAGATTCACCAGCATTTTTCAGCGCATTGCGCTCTGCATGGGGCTCACCAGCACGACGATGAAAACCCTCTCCAACGATCTTTCCCTGTTTCACCAGCACACAGCCAACTCTCGGGTTTGGGTGGGTGGTGTACCAGGCCTGCTTTGCAAGTTGAATCGCACGCGCCATGAATCGATGGTCGATTTCACTACTCAAGGCTTTTTCTCCTCGTCATTCAATAGATCCAATTGACGACGCCTCGCTTCAGGACTTGGCTGCTGCTCTAGACGTTCGATCTCCTCACGAAAAGCGTTAACATCCTCAAACTTTCGATAGACAGAGGCAAAGCGTACATAGGCAACCTGATCGAGTCGTTTCAACTCTTCCATGACCAATTCACCAATTGCCAAGGAGGGGATTTCACGCTCCCCCCCGGCCATCAGCTTGCGGGTGATGTGATTGATAGCCGCGTCGACCAATTCGGCACGGACAGGCCGCTTCTCCAGCGCTCGAGCCATACCAGCACTCAGCTTTCGGCCATCAAAATGAACCCGGCTACCATCATGCTTGACAACCCAGGGTAAGTTAAGCTCGGCGGTCTCGTAGGTGGTAAAGCGCTCTTTACAAACCGTGCATTCTCGCCGTCGACGAATCTGATCACCCTCTCCCGCCAAGCGGGAGTCGATAACCTTGGTATCTTGGGCACCACAGAAAGGACAGCGCATAGTCAGATACTGGCAACAATGAATAGATGGCGCTTAGCAACTCCAACACTCATGGGAAATATAGGAGGGACGCCAGAAAAATGAGTGCCCCGATTCAAATCACTCTCCGTAGACTGGGTGCCGGGCGCAGATTTCGAGAACCTTGGCCTTGATAGCCTCAATCACGGAGGATTCTCCCCGACTATCAATGACATCACACATCCAGCCTGCCAGCTCAACACACTCTGACTGATCGAAACCGCGAGTTGTAACAGCTGGGGTGCCAACCCGAATACCAGAGGTTACAAAAGGAGACTGGGGATCATTCGGCACGGCATTTTTATTCACGGTAATGTTTGACGCACCAAGCCAGGCATCCACATCCTTACCAGTTAACCCAGCTTCGATGAAGCTCACTAGGAATAGGTGGTCATCCGTTCCTTTTGAAACGACATCATAACCTCGCTCCATGAAAACCTTGGCCATCGCACGGGCATTCTCAATCACCTGCTGCTGGTAGACCTTGTATTCCGGTTCCATAGCCTCTTTAAAGGCCACTGCCTTGGCGGCGATGACATGCATCAGGGGACCACCTTGAGTTCCAGGGAAAACCAGAGAATTGAATTTCTTTTCGATTTCTGGATTGGCCTTGGCCAGAATCAGACCGCCACGTGGTCCACGCAGGGTTTTATGTGTTGTCGTGGTCGTAACATCGGCTATCTGCACAGGACTGGGATAGTGTCCAGCTGCAACAAGGCCTGCCACATGGGCCATATCAACAAACAGATAGGCATTCACCTGATCAGCAATAGTTCGAAAACGTTGCCAATCCACAATCCGCGAGTAGGCAGAGAATCCGGCTACAATCATCTTTGGCTGATGCTCTTTAGCAAGCCGTTCTACTTCGTCATAGTCGATCTCACCAGTTTCAGGATCAAGCCCATATTGTATGGCATTGTATAGCTTGCCAGAGAAGTTGGGCTTGGCCCCATGGGTTAAGTGTCCTCCATGAGCGAGGCTCATACCAAGTACGGTATCACCTGGCTGACAAAGGGCCATATAGACTGCGGCATTGGCCTGGGAACCTGAATGAGGTTGAACATTGGCGTAGTCAGCACCAAACAGTGCCTTGGCGCGGTCGATAGCGAGTTGTTCGGCAACATCCACATTCTCACAGCCGCCGTAATAGCGCTTGTGGGGGTACCCTTCGGCGTATTTATTGGTCATCACACCACCCTGAGCCTGCATGACTCGGGGACTGGTGTAGTTTTCTGATGCAATCAGTTCGATGTGCTCTTCCTGACGACGCTCTTCCGCCACAATGGCTGACCACAACTCGTCATCATAACCTTGAATCTGCATGCTTTTCTGAAACATTTCGCCCTCTCTTGCCCCCGCCCAGACGTCAAACTGAGCAGTTAAAAATTATTAAATATAGTGTATTGCCACTGCCCCCTATGACTGTGTATTGATACACAACCATAAGGGGCAATACATGAGTTGTTAGAACTATTGATACGGGATAAACGTCGCTACACGTCAGGCACTGCCCAGTAGGCCCATCTGTTTGAGAAACAGTAGAATATCTTCCCTCAGACCTACGGCATAGATGGCAGCAATTCCTATGAATAGTACGATCAGCATGAGAAACATTGAAATAAAGCCTCCAATCTCAACCCGACGCTTCAGCTTGACTTCATCAGTCATAACCCGGGAAACCTGTCCCAAAACAGGGAACTCCAATTCGGTTCTAAGGGTACGCATATCAAAATAGACTGGCTTAATCAGAGACAAGAGAAAGGCCACACCGCCCCCAAACCCCAAAGCCAACACCAACGCACCAATACTCAATAATTGGCGATTCGGTCCGGTTGGACGGATCGGCACAGTAGGCGGCTCAACAACTCTGAACTTCAGATCATCACCCGCCTCATCAGCCTGTTCCGACATCCTTGCTGATTCCAATCGCTGAACCAGTTCCTGATAGTTCTCCTTATTGATTTTGTAGTTACGATTTAAACGAGTCAATTCCGCTTCCACCTTTGGCAGGATATCCAACTTCTGTCTAAGTCCATCGACCCGGCTTTGAAACTCATTGGCGCGCAAGCGTATGGTTCTCAGCTCGACCTCAGATTGACGATAAGCAAGCTTCAGTTGCTCCAAGGCAGACGTGGAAGATGATGATCCCTGGGAGGCCAAAGGCGCGGAGACTTTGGGTGAATTCTTAGCCTGCTGTTTTAACTCTTCAATCTTAGATTTCAGTTCCTGAACATCAGGGTGTTGTTCGGTATATCTCAGCAGTAAATCGTCCAGCTTAGTCTGCATCGCAAGCACTCGCTGTCCCATCGGTGAATTTGATATTGATGAGAGCCCCATGCTTTCACGCCGCCTCTCCTCCTCTCCTAGAGTGGTATTATATTGCCGCTTCAGCTCATCGCGTCTGATGGTGGCTTCCTTAAGCTGTAATTGAACCCCCTCTAGCTCCTTTGTAGCAGCTTCGAGACGCGTAAATATACCGCCACTCTCTCTGGGGAGGGTATCCACATTTTTTCGCTTAAAGTTGGTGAGGCTATTTTCCGCATCAACAAGGCGATTTTCATATTCAACGATCTGTTTTTGTAGAAACTGCTGAGCCGTATCAGATTCAATACGCGTATCACCCAAAGCACTCTCGACAAAGATATCCAGCAACACCTTCACCACCCGCTGGGCCATATACCGGTCTTCGTACTGGAACCCAATGGTGTAAAAATTTTCTGTCTCCCTGGTACCTGGTATGGGTCGGCGGTTGACATCTACGACAATAGTCTCTCTCAACCAGCTGATAAGCTGCTCTTCTTCTGCACGATTTTTAGCCTTGTGATCCAGATCGGTCAACATCAACAGCTTTTTTAGATTTTCGTGGCTTAGCAAAGTCCGAGTCATCAAATGCAGGCGCTGATTCATATCATTCTGCACTGCCAACCCCTTGAGCAGGGGGCGCAGTACACTTTCAGTATCGACATAAACCTTGGCTTCGGATTCGAATATATCCGGCATCACAAAGACTACCCCCCAACCCAGGACTGCCACAGCCCAGGAAATAGCCATTGCCAGCCAACGAAAACGCCAGGCTGAGCGGATGTAACTCTTAATTTTAAAAATGATATCGTTCATCTGACCCTATATCCTACAGTCTCGCATAGAGTGAATCACCCGCAAGTGCCGTGTCCTTCAAATACAAAAAATATTTTACAACGAATGCCTGATGCCACTTTAGTGGTGAAAGGTAAGAGCATTCTAATGGAGAACCATCCAGTAAAGTAGTCTATTTGAACCAAGAACCCTCAGATATTGCAAACTATCCATTTTCATCCAACCACTCATTGGGTATTTACTCTGCAAATATTATCCCAAAAAACCAGTGAGACAGCAAAGCAATTTATTCCAAAATCAGTAACTTGCGATCAGAGTGGAGCGGCAAACTAGGTTATTTATGATTATGATAGCAAATAAGACTAGCCCGCGTTTTCAAACTAAAGTTTCACAGTTTTTTTGAGGAGTTCAACCTAAAAAGATCAGTTGGACAGCGTGAAGGGTGCGCTTGTGGTGGTGTAGGGCAAGACGCAACGACGCACAATAGCCCGCTATTCCAAGGAGTTGCAACGCCGCCATGCGCCGCCACAAGCGTGCCATTCACGTTGTAGCGTGATTCACCCAGTAGGTGACCATGGCCATCGAAACTATTTTCATCAAAATTAGATACCTGCTATTAGAATGGAGCGGTCAACTAATTTTTTTAGGTTCAAGCCACTCCCATATTTTTCACACACGCTACGGTATGCATTTTTTCTGGTAGAGCGTACAAATAATAACCATACACCACACATGACTAAAATATATTTATTGCTCATAAAAAATAACTTATGATTACTATCGCGCTCTGTACTTAATTATAATGCCTGCTACTAAACAATTGAAATATATAATAAAAATAGCATTCATCACCAAGTATTTAACCTAGTGGCGTCTCATCTTCCAAATAGGTATAACCGTCCAATCCGGTTTGGTAGAAACGTAGAAAATAGTTGGCCTCTCGAGCTGTAATGTCTCCTCTGCTCCGAGCTTCTTGTAGTTGCCGTCGCATCCGGTCGATCAATACCCTTTCATGGAACTGCACATAGTCCAATACATCGGCAACTGTCTCCCCCTCCACTACCTGTTCAAGCTCATACTGCTCCCCATCCATACGAATATGTATCGCATGAGTATCACCAAACAGATTGTGCAGATCACCCAGTATTTCCTGATAGGCGCCGACCATAAAAATACCAAGTAAATAGGCTTGCCCTGGTTTTTCTGAATGAAGAGGCAGAGTTTTTGAGCATCCATCCTGCAGTGGAAAATTTTTAATCTTTCCATCGGAATCGCAGGTGATATCAACGAGAATCCCCTGTCTATTCGGTTTCTCGTCCAGGCGGTGGATTGGCATCACAGGAAAGACCTGATTGATTGCCCAACTGTCTGGCAGAGACTGGAAGACTGAAAAATTGCAGAAATAGCGGTCGGCAATCTGAGATCTAAGATTCGGCGCCAACTGATTTATCTCTTCTTCTTCCATACTGGCCATGACCCTTGTCATAACGCGCCAATAGAGATCGTCAGCATGTCCCCGATCAGCCAGGGTTGCATGTCCCAGGGTGAACAGTTTGTTGATATCTTCACGATAAGCGGTAACATCATGTAGCGCTTCACGAGGTGAAAATTGTTTGAATTCCACCAAAGTATCCCATAGTTGGCGTAGTTGGGCTGGACTATCATCACTTGGCTCTTTGGGCAGATTCTCACTGATACGTTGAGAGATGCCAATCACATCAACAATCAGCACCGCATGATGAGCCACCAAAGCCCGCCCCGACTCAGAGATGATATGAGGATGGGGTAAAGATTCTTCATTACAGATGTTCTTCAATGCCCAGACCACATCATTGGCATACTCCTGCAGGCTGTAATCCACAGATGAGGTACTGCCGGAAATATTGCCATCATAGTTAACCCCCAACCCTCCTCCAACATCTATGAATTCAATCGGCGCACCCAAACGCCTCGCCTCAACAAAATAACGGCCGGCTTCCTGCATGGCGTCTTTGATTCGACGAATCTGTGGTACCTGACTGCCGATGTGAAAATGGAGCAGTCTCAATGAATTCAGTTTTCCTACCTTCTTGAGCTTATTAATGGTCCCCAGCAATTCCAAGGCAGAGAGACCGAATTTAGAGTTATCTCCACCCGAGTCATCCCACAATCCGTTACTTGTGGTAGCCATGCGGCAACGCACACCAATAAGAGGCTCCACCTCCAGACGTTCGGCAGCGTTAAGCACCAAATCGAGTTCATTGGGTTTTTCAACGACCACAAACACCCGCTTGCCCATTTTCAATCCCATAATGGCGAGATCAACAAACTCTTGATCCTTGTAACCATTACAGATAATAAGCCCTTCCACATCCTCTAACATCGCCAGGGTAGCATGTAGCTCTGGCTTTGAACCCGCTTCTAATCCCCAATGATGGTCTACCCCGAATTCGACAATCTCTTCAACCACCTGGCGCTGCTGGTTCACCTTAATGGGATAGACGCCATAGTAATTCCCTGTGTAATCAGACTCATCAATGGCAATATTAAATCGTTTATGGATCTGCTTCATACGGCGTTTCAACATATCGGAGAAGCGCAATAGTAGAGGTGGCCTTAGATTTTTCTCTGCCAGTTCATCGCAAAGTTGTTTTAGATCGATTCCCAGCTTGCCATCGGTAATCGCTTCCACATGACCCAGATCATTCACGCCAAAATAGCCGCCGCCCCAACCCTCAACCTGATAGAGTTCATTCGCCGCCCCTTTACCCCAAACATCATCACTCATCTTCTACTCCAAGTTGCGAGCCATCGGCAGCATTCTGATCAAACCCCTGCGCCATACCCCAGTAAGAGATACACTTTTGCATAAGTTTCGCAGCGAACATATCTGAGTGTCGGTTCGCCTCTGGTATCAATTCAAGAATATCGATCCCACTCAATTCGATCTCCTTGTTACCTGTTAATACTTCCAGGAGAGTTAGACCCTGGTGCCAGCTAAGCCCACCTGGCTGGGGTGTCCCCACGCCTGGCACCTGACTTGGATCGAAGCCATCCATGTCTATCGTTAACCAGACGGGGCCTTTGAGCATCGCCAACTGTGCTAATAGCATCTGCCAGTTTGCTAACTGTTGAAGCTGGCGATCAAAATAGGTGGTAATTGCTGGCTCGTTATTAATCCGCTCCGCCTCATTGGCGTTTAGTGAACGAATACCAATCTGGATCAATCGATAGCCTTTCTGCCAAAGGCGATACATAGGACAGGCATGATTGTAGATCGAGCCGTGATAACTTGGACGCAGATCGGCATGGGCATCAATCTGTACCACTGTCCCTCCTGAGGGCATCCGCGCAAACACCATTGCTGGCGTAATTGAATGCTCTCCACCCAAAGCGATCAAGAGATTATCGCCAGGTAGACGATTAACAACATCAAACAGATGCTGATGAAATGCCTGCTCGGAGGTAGCCTTGACCTGAACTTCAGGAAGAACCGAAGTTTTCATATACTGGCTAGGAGACCATCCCCTATCCTCTTCATAAAACTCCAACTGGGCACTAGCTGCCAATATGGCTTCAGGGGCCAGATGGGTTCCACTCTGATAGGTGACGGTTCGTTCGTAAGGAACGGGCAGAATGAGTACATCCGCAGCTTCTATAGAACTGTTTGGTAATGAGAGGTAATGCATTGACTGATTCATGTGGTGAAGTTTGCCAGATTAAGGGGGAGTTAACCTAAAAAATTTCCGTCTTGACAGAAACATCTGAACTTATATACTGCTTCTATAAATGTAGATTCTGCAATTATCCACTCTTTTCTAGTAGCACCTCATTACAAAGAAAACAGCTTAGATGATTATGATTACCCACTGGATAAACCCATTAGCACGACAAGTACGGATTCTAGGTTGAAGCTCTCTCCAATCACAGAAAGTTTTGTACTTCACTGGGGCGAAATGGGCACCCGCTGGGGGGTCAATCGTACTGTTGCACAGATTCATGCACTGCTCTACCTCTCAGAGCAAGCGCTGACAGCCGAGGAGATCACGGAGATTCTCGGGGTTGCGCGCTCGAATGTAAGCAATAGCATCAAAGAGCTTCTTTCATGGCGTTTGGTCAAGGTCGTGCATATCATGGGCGATCGGCGTGACCATTTTGAAACCTCCAAAGAGGTTTGGGAGTTATTCAAACTCATCGTTGCTGGACGTAAACAACGCGAAATAGACCCCACACTCGCCGTCCTAGACGAACTCCTAGCAAGCCCGGATCTCAAAAAAGAGTCAAGTAACACCCGCAAGCGTATCGAGGAAACACAGCAGTTCATCTATATTCTTACGCAGTGGTCGGATGAAATGCTACGCCTGGAACCTGAGACATTAATGAAAGTTCTCAAACTTGGCGCAAAAATCCGTAATCTGATTCGCCGTGATAATGGTAAATGAGCCACCCGCCTGAAAAATCACACTAGGTTCAATTAACCCATGCACGTGCATTGCGAAACAAGCGCAGCCAGGGAGCATCCTCTCCCCAACTATCTGGGTACCAGGAGTGTTGCACACGCCGAGTCACTCGTTCTGGATGCGGCATCATGATCGTCACCCGGCCATCCTGACTGCAAAATCCTGTCACTCCCTCAGGTGATCCATTCGGATTTGCCGGATAACGACTAGCCACTTGGCCGTTATTCTCTAGATAGCGCATGGTCAACAAACCCCGCGCTTTCGCCAAATGTTCCTGATCATGAAATTCGGCCCGTCCTTCTCCATGAGCCACCACGATCGGCAAGCGGGAACCCTGCATGCCTTTGAGCAGTATGGAAGGCGAGTCAATCACTTCGACCGTCACAAAGCGCGCCTCGAACTGTTCCGAACGATTGCGTACAAAATGGGGCCAATGCTCTGAACCGGGAATTAACTCATGCAGATTGGAGAGCATCTGACAGCCATTACATACGCCCAGAGCAAAGCTATCCGGTCGATTGAAAAATGTGTGGAATACCTCTCTAGCCCGAGCATTGAACAGCACAGATTTGGCCCAGCCCTCTCCAGCCCCCAAAACATCGCCATAGGAAAAACCACCACAAGCCACCATACCTTTAAACTTATCCAGCGTGGTGCGTCCCTCAATGATGTCAGACATATGTACATCGACACATTCGAATCCAGCACGATGAAATGCCGCCGCCATCTCCAGTTGCCCATTAACGCCCTGTTCTCGCAGAATCGCCATAGCAGGTCTGACACCTGTTGCGATCATCGGTGCAGCCACATCCTCATCCAGATCAAAACTAAGCTTTATCTGAATACCTGGGTCTGCTTCATCGAGCCGTTGATACTCCTCTTCTGCGCAGCATGGGTTATCACGCAATGCCTGCATCTGCCGAGTGGTCTCCGACCAAGCCTTTTGAAAGACCTTGCGCTCAGCAGCCAATAGCGACTTGCTTGCACGCTTGAACTCGATACGATCCTCGCTGTTGAGTGTACCGATAACATGGCTGCAACGAGCTAATCCGGCATCACTGAGCATTTTCAACACATCATCGGTATCACTATGCCGTACCTGAATGACGGCACCAAGCTCTTCATTAAAGAGAACCGAAAAATCTTCTTCACCCAGATCATCAATATTAATGGTGACGCCACAATGACCCGCAAAGGCCATTTCACACATCAGCACAAAGAGCCCACCATCAGAGCGGTCATGATAGGCCAATAGCAGACTGCTACGATTCAACGTCTGAATGAGATCAAAGAAACGGCGCAGTGCTGCGGCATCAACTAGGTCAGCGCCATGATTTCCAATCTGTTGGTAGACTTGGGCCAGTGCGGTCGCACCCAGACGATTCATTCCTTTACCAAGATCGATAAGAATTAAATCAGTATCTCCCAGATCGTTACGTAGTTGAGGGGTTAATGTAAGATTGACATCAGAGACGGGGGAGAAGGCCGATATAATAAGCGATATGGGAGCCGTTACAGCACGCTCTTCGCCCTGCTCCTGCCAGACGGTTTTCATTGACATGGAGTCTTTCCCAACTGGGATTGCGATACCCAACGCGGGGCAGAGTTCCATACCAACGGCTCTCACTGTATCGTAGAGCTTAGCGTCTTCACCAGGATGACCGGCAGGCGCCATCCAGTTAGCAGAAAGCTTGATATCCGATAGCTTATCGATTTTTGCCGCTGCCATATTAGTGATCGCTTCACCAATTGCCATTCGACCCGATGCGGGGGCATTCAGCAGTGCCAGAGGTGTCCTCTCCCCCATTGCCATGGCTTCCCCTGTGTAACCCATTAGCCCTGAAGAGGTTACCGCAACATCGGATACTGGCACCTGCCAAGGACCAACCATCTGGTCTCTTGTTACCATTCCAGTGATTGAGCGATCACCGATGGTAATCAAAAAGGTCTTGTTAGCCACTGCCGGCAATTTCAGTACTCGCAGAGCTGCCTCTTTGAAGTCGACACCCTCCAACCCAAGTGGTTGCTTCTTATAGCTCTTACTCCGAACGTCCCGAAGCATGCGTGGAGGCTTACCAAAAAGCAGATTCATTGGAATATCGATGGGATTGTTCTCAAAATGGGCATCACCTAGGATCAGATGTTGCTCATCAATTGCTTCGCCGACCACCGCATAGGGGCAGCGTTCCCGATCACAAATAGCTTTAAACTTATCCAATTTGGCCGCATCAATGGCCATCACATAACGCTCTTGGGATTCGTTGCACCAAATCTCCATGGGAGACATACCAAGGTCATCATTCGGAATGGCACGAAGTTCAAAATTCCCACCCAAACCAGCATCATGTACCAGTTCCGGGAGGGCATTGGATAACCCCCCTGCTCCAACATCGTGAATAAACAAGATGGGGTTGGACTCACCCCACGCCCAACAGGCATCGATCACTTCCTGACAGCGACGCTCCATCTCTGGATTTGAGCGTTGAACCGATGCAAAATCGAGATCTTCTGCCGAGGTACCACTGGCCATACTTGAGGCAGCGCCACCCCCCAATCCAATCAGCATGGCAGGTCCGCCCAATACAACCAGCGGAGAGCCACTGGGAAAGCTGGTCTTTTTAATATGTTCACTGCGAATATTACCCATTCCGCCAGCCAACATAATCGGCTTGTGGTAGCCTCGCAGCTCCATGCCGTTTGGCCCCGGAACTTTGACCTCAAAGGTGCGGAAATAGCCACACAAATTTGGTCGGCCGAATTCATTATTGAATGAAGCAGCACCAATGGGTCCCTCCAGCATAATATCCAGAGCTGAGACGATCCGCCCAGGTTTACCAAAATCGACTTCCCAAGGCATTTCCGCACCTGGGATACGTAGATTGGAGACTGAAAATCCACACAATCCAGCTTTAGGTTTGGAGCCCATACCAGTGGCTCCTTCGTCACGAATCTCTCCACCCGAGCCCGTTGCCGCACCAGGATTCGGTGATATCGCGGTAGGATGGTTGTGAGTCTCCACTTTCATCAGGATGTGGACCTCCTCCTGGCCAAAACCATAGCGCAAGGTCTCAGGATCGAGT
This sequence comes from Candidatus Thiodiazotropha sp., assembly GCA_037382065.1. GTDB lineage: Bacteria > Pseudomonadota > Gammaproteobacteria > Chromatiales > Chromatiaceae > Thiodiazotropha. The sequence continues at coordinate 24,703 of JARRQF010000034.1, forward strand.
ACAAAACGCTCAGCTTTGGGGCCACGAATCACAGCTGAGTTATCTGTATAGGCCGACAACACATCATCCGGTGAAACCTGACTGGTATTGCGAATCATACTAAATAGTGAGTGGGACTGATTCTCCCCATCAATAATCCAGTCGGCATTGAAGATCTTATGCCGACAATGCTCAGAGTTGGCCTGGGCAAACATCATTAACTCCACATCACTCGGATTTCGGTAGAGTAACTGGAAACTATCGACTAGATACTCAATTTCATCGTTAGAAAGCGCCAATCCTAATTCGCTGTTTGCCCTGTGCAAGGCAGGTACCCCACCTTCCAGGACATCCACTTGATTGAAGGAGGCAGGATCGGCTTGTTTGAACAGACAGGTCGCATCGTCCAGGTCTGCCAGTACAAACTCGGTCATACGGTCATGCAGGAGTGATGCAGCCTTCACATACAACTCACTATCAAGCGGCTGGTTGTCTGCCACTAAATAGTAGGCGATACCGCGCTCAAGCCTCTGCACTTTTTGCAAACTGCAATGATGGGCGATATCAGTTGCCTTTGTAGACCATGGAGAGAGGGTTCCTGGACGCGGTACTACTAACATCAAAGTACCTGACGGCTTGATCCCGGGCATCTCAGGTCCATAGCGAAGGATCGTTTCCAACACCTGTCGCTCTAATGGCTCTAGGGTCTGATCAACATGGGCAAAGTGGAGGTATTCAGATGTCACTTTCACAGAGACCTGCAACTGCTCCGAGAGGCGTTTGGATAGTTTCTGTAGACGAAAATCAGAGTGTGCGGGCGCACCATGGAGAATCAACATCGTTGAGCCTTTATCCTGCAGTTGGGAAAGGTTAATGATACTAGAAAAAGAATATAATCCACAAAAAAATGGCACACTATTAGCTGATAAATCAGCTAATAGTGTGCCGATATTCGGCAAAGCCGAAAGTTCTCCTCCATAGAGATCTGTTACCCATATTTCTAGGTTAAAAGTATCACTCAGTTTTCATAAAACTCTGCTGAGTTACTCCTTTTAGGCATCGCTAACTGATGATGAATCAAATATTTAGCCAGCCGAAGAGAGGCATTGCGGGAATGAGTCTTACAAAAAGCAGCCTAGCTGAAATTTGCATCCACATAGAACTTAAAATAGTTGAGATAGAGAGAGGAGTTACTTGCCTGTTAAGCCGCTTTAAAGAAAAAGCTCTTTCTATTGGCATGCGAAATACCCTCTCTCGATAAAATACCATACCAACGTTATTGTGATCGGTACAAGCATACTCCAGATCAATGCAACTTAAAACTACTCTAGTGTGGTGCTTCATACAAATTGACGATGATAGCGTGACGCTAAGCGGTTAGCCGCTAGGCGCGTGCCGCCGGGAATGGCTTCTCCCTTTCCAAGGCGCGCAACAACGCGGAT
>JARRQF010000035.1:0-26375 GCA_037382065.1 Candidatus Thiodiazotropha sp.
ATTCCCTGCGCATTGCGCCTTGTCTCCTGGCCTGAGCAGGCTTCTATCCTCGTCAATTTGTATGAAGCACCACACTAGTTTAGCAGTAGCATCATTTAAAATTTAAACAGATCCTCAGCCGCCTGGCGTATCGTCTCATCAGAGGTGGATTTGCCTTTAACTTTTGGTTCCAGAGTGGCTTCGAAAAGCTCACAAAAGTTGGGCTTGTCTTTCTCCATTACCCTTTCCACTGCCGGTTCCTCACATTGATTGGGACGACCAGGTGCATACCAGCGACAGTTCAAACAGACACGAGTTGGCTTGCCACACTTTAAGCAGGTGGTTTCCCGTCCGTAATCTGATGATTTTAGTTCCTGACTGCAGTGCCAGCATCTTCCTTTGGTTAAATCATTCATGGCAATCTCCTCTGTTTTATAGCTATATTTCCCTGGCTCTTAAGCTTCCATCTAAACTACCTTTCTATACAGCTATCGAGCAATACGTGCCGGTTAGCTAGTTTTTATCATAAGATGTGAACCCAGCTCTTTAGATATTGGGTATACGCTTTCAGATGGTAGGTGTTTTATAAAATTCTTATTACCTTCTTTACGGAGCTTGTTTAACTTAAGCACAAGAGGCGTTACATCTTCAATCTTTACAATCCAATCTTCAATAAACTCGGTAATGATATGCCTACTTAAGCCAACTTGAATACTAAAATAGGTTAAGGCCGTACCATTTTGATTTCTCTCTGTATCCCACTGAACATGAACCTTAGCTTTTTTAAACGCTTCGTCCCATTTCTTTGCTGAACCATGAATACTCTTTTCTGGTGATGTCAACACACCATGTGATAACGCTTTTTCCCAACCTGACCTTTTAATATGAACTGCAAGTATTCTATTTTGATTAGGTTTTTTACCCCAGTTACTCCTATGCATTAGCCAAAAGAAAGAGGGTTTTATCCAAGTCATCCTTGAAAATGAAAATGGTGCGATAAAACGTTGCATTTTTAATGCAGGATCAGCGATGCTATCAGAGTATGCTTGATACATAACAGTAGTATCCCTGTTAAAATCTGCTCTTATTTCGTATAACTCAGCCATTCTCTTTATCGTATGTTAGTGCTTAGCTCAAAGGTGGAGTTTCTTAGTGTGGATAGGGTGGTTGGTACCATCAGTGATCAAGTGTATAAGCCATGGCATAGTTGATGGGTAATGGGCAGTTAATCTGGGGCGGTATTTTTGGTAAGGGATGCGCTGCTTTGATCGCCCTTCCCGCAGCTTTGCGCAATAGGCTATGAGCACCGATAATATCTAAATCGGTGACCCTCCCATCGCAAGCAAGCTTGAAGCTAACTTTAACTTCTCCTTCGATATTTTTGCGGCGGGCGAGTGTTGGATAGCGTTTTTTCTCTTCAATTCTGGCCAGTAGTTTAGCCAGATACTGCTCTTGAATTTCAGCCTTTAGACGCGCACGGGGTGGTGTTGGCGTCTGTTTTGCCTGCATCGTTTCAAGCGGCTCGGGTTCGGGCGCTTTCTTGTCAGCTGGCTTGGGCGTTGGTTTAGCAATTTGCTCTTTCGGTGTGGGCTCAGGCTCAGGCTCAGGCTCAGGTTTAGGCTTAGGCTTAGGTTTAGGCTTAGGTTTAGGTTTAGGTTTAGGTTTAGGTTTAGGCTTAGGCGGTGTTTTGACAACCTTTTCGACAGTTTTTTCAACAACAGGTTTTATTGGTGGTAGAGTCACTATCGGGTGTGGCTCAGGAATGGCTTGCGGGAAGTTAAGTAGAACAAACAAAGGTTCTGCCTTTTGCTCATCGATTGCCGCACGAGAAATGCTGCTGTCTGACCAAGTTATGATGATCAGTAGATGCAATAACAGCGAGGTTGATAGAGCCAGAAGGCGCCAGCCTGGAGTGGATTGCGTCATGGTTTTTCAGTCAGGATATCTAGAGATTCTGCACCAGCGCTGCGTGCCGCATCAATGATTTTAATGCCTGTACCAAATTGTGCTGATTGATCGCCTTTCAGTCTGACAAATCGTTTGTTTGGCGCGTGTAGAGCACCGCGCAAGGTCTGTTCAAGATTGTCCAAGGATGCGGCACGCCCATCCACCAGAATATCCCCATTGGGCAGCATGCTGATCTCCACTGTGTCATCTTCTTCACTGGGGTTGCTGCTTTGGGCCTCGGGCAGTTGAATATCGATGGCCTCGTCTTCAATGAAGTGGGCTGTCAGCATAAAGAAGACCAATAGCAGAAATACAATGTCAATCAGTGGGGTGAGATTAAGTACATGGCTGGATCGCCGTCGGTACTCATACGCCATCGGTGATATTCTCCCATTGATGCGTCTGTGCCGTTTGTGGAGATGGTGCGGCAGGCAATGTTCGCTGTTCCAGCAAGAGTGAAATGCAGCGGTTCATCTTCATTGCCCTGCGCTCTACACTGCCTTCAAGAAAGTGCAACATTAATAAAAGCGGGATGGCGACAGCCAATCCTACTCCGGTCGTGATCATTGCTTCCCATATACCGCCCGCCAAAGCTTGGGCGTCTACCTTGCCGCCTGCTTGTTCTATAACCATAAAGGCTTTGATCATGCCTGTAATGGTGCCTAGTAGGCCCAACAGGGGGGCGGTGTTTCCCAGTACGCTCAGTGTGCGCAACCCAAATTCCATGCGCTGGATCTCTTCATCGCGTACCCGATTCCCCACTCCTTGCAGATCTTTGACACCTTCAGTATGAGCCTCGGTCATAGCGTGAATCACCCTGGCTTCTGGCCCTTTGAGGTCAGCGATTTGTGCGAGTGGATTGTTTTGGTCAAGGAGTCGTCCAAGTTTTTCCAGCCACTCCTTGGGGAGTTGACGAAGACGTAAAAATAGAGAGTAGCGTTCTAGCACGATAGCTAGGCCAATCGATGAGTAGGCGGCGAGTATCCAAATAACAGGGCCACCTTTGGCAAGTAGTTCAGCAAGATTCATGGTGTGATCCATCGGTAGAGGTTACTGGAGTGTCTGCAAATATAAGGCCATATTATAAGTGTCTGTATTAAGAAATAAATACCCTTTCAATTGCCGGATTAATGAGTGATTTGACGCAATAACTGCGTGAAATCACGTGTTTTCCACTATTTTTCACGGTTTTTATAAATCAATGTTTAAGTGAAGACACGCAAATATATGCGTGATATGCCTGTTAACTGAGGTTGCAGTTTAATGAAGAAATTAAATAAATCATTGTAAAAAAAGGTGATTAACCTGATGGCCCAGAGTGTGCATACGCCACAGAGATAAACCACATAATAGATGTTGTTTTTTGAATGCTGAATAATAAGAACCATAACACTGGGAGATCTTGATGTTACAAATAAAAAGCCAGGCATTGGCCTGCATGGTTGCAGCTGGGCAGCTCTCACTTTTTGCGTCTCTATCCTCGGCAGGTGTTCTTGATGAGACGGTTGCGCATCCTCCAATACCGTTGCTAACAGAAGATGGTGAACATGTTTTGGGGAGTGGCAAACCCTACAGTCCTCGTGCCAGTTGCGCCGGTAGTGGCTGTCATGACTATGACAAGATTACCCACGCGTACCACATGGAGCAGGGGAGGGATGAGGCGCGAGATGACTATGGCAAGGATCATGGGCAGCCGCAACTTATATCCCCCGGCTATTTTGGCGGATATAACTGTATGGGTGGTAATAACCCAGATATCACCGCCAAAAAAGATAATGCATCAATAGACGATTTTGCAGATTTGGGCACTCCTGATCAGGTGAAGCGCTGTCAAGGGTGCCACTCAGGCGGCGGATGGATGGAAAAAGACCGAAATGGTCATCGATATGATCAGGTTAATCCAGAGACCATTCCCAATTTGGATGGTGATTACTACAGTCGTAGCACAAACGATGCCGGTGAAGCAACTGTCGAGTTATGGGATTGGCAAGCGAGTGGTGTGGCAGAAAACGACTGTTTTATCTGCCATGTGAAACTCGATGAAATGGTGACCTTTGACCATCGTCTGGATTCCGATACAACACCCTTCAGCCATGCCATGTCGCTTAGGGGAAGTCTGATGGGTGGTGGTAATTTTCGTTATGGTGCGACCGCCATGCTTGAGTTTATGAATCTTAACATGAGCGGTGACAGTGCATCAGATAAAGCCCTGGTTAGTTTTGCACGTAGTGGTGAAGGGGATGATATTGAGGTATCTGATCTGGTCATCAAGAGCGATGGTACTCCTGAACTTACATGGAATAGCGAGGCATTCGATGAACAGGGGCTTGTGACCATACCGATGGTCCGCTATCCCGGCAACGATAGTTGTATGAAGTGCCATCGAACATCCAATTCAAGAAGAGGGTTTTACGGGTTTGGTGAAGGTGCTGAAGCCGTATTTGAAGAAGATGGCATGCTGATAAGAGACTATCAGGATGATGTTCACAAAGGACAAGTTTGGACAGAAGCAAATGGCGAACAGCGCAATATTGAAAACTGCAATGCTTGCCACAGCAGGAATTATTATAATAAATCTTTCGGTTATCAGGCGGATCTGGATGCCGATCATGGTTTCCTGAAAGGCAATTCAGATATGGATCTGGGTAATGATCACGACTACTCACCTTCAGCAAAGTCATGTGTCTATTGCCATCAGAACGCAGAGAATCCAGCGATACCATCTGGCCATGAAGATATGCTTGCTGCCCATCGGGAGCGTTGGAAGTTGGCTGGGGATATGACCGGATATACCGAGGATACACTCGATCGTATTACCCAAACCCATCTTGATGTGATTACCTGCGAAGCCTGCCATATTACCGATAAAGTGAGTCGTGACACCCCACTTCAGATCATGTATCGCTACGCGGCAAGTGAAGATGGTGAGTTGAGAATACGTCCCTATAATGCAAAATACCGTTCGCAATGGATTGAAAAGAACAGTGGATATATATTCACAAAAACTGAGCGTAACAGTGTTTTTCAAATGGACATGGATGCCGATGGAAATAGAACAGGATTACTTATTGACCCAATCAGTGGCGATACAATCGGTCAGGTCGATGTGGGAATGTCGCACGGAAGCTGGAGGTTTTCTGATCCAGAGGATTATGCAACCATCGTCGCTTTGAAAGGTGCTTATGATAATCTTCTGAGAAAGAAAGGTGTTGAGAATCCTAATGCTGTGCTGGTATGGGGTGCTTCTAATTTCTATGTCTTATCTCATAACACACGACCAGCTACCCAAGCAGTGCAGTGTGAAGAGTGTCATGAGAAGACTTCCCGTGGGGCGTTTAGTTCACTGGTTTCAACGTCAGGCGTGCTAGGCGCATCTAATAGCAAAACAGTGGCAACACTTCCCGATAAACGCCTGGTTGATGAAGGCATTGTCGAGATGGCATTTCCTTCAATGAAAGTGAGTGATGATGGTGAAATCACAGAAAATGTAGAAGATGTGCTCTACTATAGTGCCCTCAATCCCTCACTCTCTCGCCTGAGTACAGCAACGGCACCCGTATTTGCTGGATATATGAGTGTTGTTGATGGCTTGGCAGGCATGACCACGTTGGGTCTTAAAAATGATGAGATTACCCAGCTTCAGAGTTTAATGCCGGCATCATCATCGATCTACCTTTTCAAGCCACGATATGGCGATCAGATGGTACGAAATATCGCCATAATGTCAGAGAAGAATGGCCAGGCAGATCGGGTGCTGAGTACCTACCGATTTCTGGCTAGTATTGAAGGTGAAGAGCGTGTCGCTTCAGCCAGTCAGTCAGGCAAGATGGAGCTCTCTCAGGTTTATAAAATTGAGGCAAAAAATGAGGATGGTGAGCTAGTTGATCAGTTTCCTGGCACTCCTCTCTATATTAAATTGCCATGGAGCGAGAGTAATCAGGATGCCTTGACCGTGATCTCATCGGATAATGGTGAGAGTTGGAGTGGTGTTGAATCGGACCAAATTATTATTGCACAGGCTGCGACGTCAGATACCGATGGTTATGTGATTGTTAAAGCCGATCACCTGAGCTACTTTGCTGTTGCAAAAGCCTCTTCGACGGAAAGTAGTGGCGATGGCAATAGTGATTCAGGTGGCGGTAACAGTAACAGCAGTGGTGGCGGTGGAAGTTTATTTATTCTACCAATACTCCTGCTTGGTTTGATGCTGCAACGGCGAATTACTCGCAAATCAGTCTGAATCGTTTGTATGCAGCTTAAAAGTAAGCGTATCAAATCAGTGCTGCCCTGGAGTGCTGGTGCTGGGTTCGCAGCCGGTCATATGATGCTAACGACACAGTGTACCATTGTGACCGTTGGCGTCTGTACCGGTTGCGCCGGTTGTGTGATTGCATTGGCCTCCCTGGTTAGCTGGGGAGCATGCAAGGGCGGGGCAGTGGAGCAGAGCGATAGTGATACAAGGAAGCAATGAGAGGTTCGGTTCGTTTTATACCTATCACTATTCCACTGTTCACTCTGATAACGACATCAGTTATGGCAGGCATTTCCGGGAGTTCAGAGACTCGTTTGCAGGTAGATAGCAGTCGTTATGAGAATTCCGACAATTATCTGGAGCAATGGACTGCTCTCTACTATAGGGATTTGGCAAGTGATCTACGCATGGGGACGCAGTTTGAATTGGATGCGAATGAGGAGGGGGTTACAGGCCGTCTCTACCAGCTCTATCTAAAAAGCGGTGATCATTCGGATAGGCCCGAGCTAACTATCGGTCGCTTTGAGACTATCGATAACAGCGGGTTCCAGACGCTTGATGGCTTTTCTGTAATAAATAGATCATCGCCCGTCGCTTGGAAGGTCTACGCCGGCAAGCCAAGACGGTTTGAAGACCTATATAGTTCGGATGCTGAGACGATGGTTGGTTTAGGAGGTGTGTATGACCTTCAGCCTGCCATAAAGTCTGAACAGTTTGAAAAACTTCTATTTAATATTGGCCTGGATCATCGATGGAGTTCGTCAAAACAGACGAATTTTCATGGGAGTATCAGTGGTCTTCTACAACAAGTTGAAGAGAGGACTCAACTTAGTGATTTTTACCTGGCTGCTGATGTAAATCTGGATACTCGAACCTATCAAAGAGTCGTTATTGATACACATTTTAATCTGGCCCGGCAAGGTAGTGTCAGGATTGGTTATCGCTACTATCAACCAGATGAAGAACCAGAGACCTTTCGTGATATGTATCATGGCTTCTATAGTATGCAACGACAGTCGTTATGGAAAGGTGTTTGGCAGTTGCCAAAATGGAAGGATCTGCAAACCTATCTCGAAATGAACAGAAGTCACCTTGAGTTTGGTAGCAATGGAGCGGGAGTGGCGGCTGAAATGGTCTACGCCATGCGTAAAGGAAATATCGTTGATCTCCGTCTCGACTATGTTGAATTGGAGGAGGAGTATGCTACTTCGCTCTATCTGCGAAGCAGACAGCCCATATCATCAACACTAAAGTTTGTTGCAGAGTCCGTTTTTCAATCCAAACATACCCAGCTATCAGGTGATAATCATCTGATTGGGTTATCTCTTTCTGTGGCGAAGATGCTTATGAAGCAAACCACGCTTGATCTTAGTGGTGAGTGGCTAGGTCACTCTGATCGAGATAATGAATATCGTTTATCGGTGTCTTTTAGATATGACTTTTATCAAACAAATACGGGTGAGCTACCTTGAACCTAACCGTAAATATCCGATGTAAGGGAATGATCCTAAAAAAATCAGTTGACCGCTCCATTCTAATAACAGGTTTCTGATTTTGAAGAAAATAGCTTCGATGGTTATGGTTACCTACTGGGTGAATCACGCTACAGCGCGAATGGCACGCTTGTGGCGGCACATGGCGGCGTTGCAACTCCTTGGAATAGCGGGCTATTGTGCGTCGTTGCGCGCCGTGCATGGATGCACAAGTGTCGCGGGCACATGGATGTGCAGGTTTTCCGCATAATGCACATTGGGATGTGATGTCTGAAAGTAGCGATGCCTGCATGGCCTGCCATCCATTTTCAAAGAATAAGGTTACTGACTTAGATCGATTAAAACCGCTTCAGACGATATACAACGAATCGCTAGAAGCAATTTGTCACTCGTGCCATTTTGATGCACGTAGCGCGCCCCTGGCTTGTGATGTATGCCACACAGATATGAATACCATTCGTCCAGATGATCACACAGATGACTATACCTGGTTTCACGCAGAAGCCGCACGAATCGACGAAAGTGGTTGTCGCTATTGTCATATTGATCTTAATTTCTGTACCGATTGTCATTTTCGCCGTAACGCCTCAAAACGTTCGCTTCATCCTTTGGGTTACAGAGATCGGCATGGCTTGGACGCGCGTATGAATCCAGCCTCTTGCGCTGGCTGTCATCAGGCGGGTTACTGTCGTGACTGCCATGCAGGAAGGAGTATGAGGTGAGGTATTTCCTCTTATTGCTTATCCCTCTTTTTATAGTTGCCTGTGGCGGCGGTAATGATTCCAGTATGTCAATAGCAGAGCCAGGTGGATTACTCCTTAATCAAAATCATGGTGATGGTGGTACCGCCTGGGGTCTTAATGAGTGTGACGCCTGCCACGCCATAGAGATTATTCACCAGGAAACCACGCCAATAATCAGAGATATGGTGGTTAAAAAAGGTTTTAGCAGCTGTATGGGATGCCATGGTGATAATGGCACCTCTCAGCCGCGTCAGTGCCTTATTTGTCACAATGAGAAGGATCTTTCTGGTAAACCCTATCTTGATGGCCATCTTTCACATAATTTTGATGGATCAGGGTCGACTGGACTCAGTGATGATGATTGTCTGGTATGCCATACCTATTCTGATATGGATGGTGAGTTTGAGTTAAATCAGGATTTAAGCCCTTTTAAAAATGCGTTAGATCAATATTCATCCTATCAGTCACAAGCTGATTTTTGCCTGAGTTGCCATAATCGGGATCATCAGCAAGTAGGTTATGAAATGGAGGGTGAGCACTATGAGGACCCCCTCGTTGCTTTGGAAGATGCCTATCACCATCTTGATTATCATGGATGGCGTGATGGCAGTGGAGAGGGAACTTACCACGGCCTTCGAGATGGCTATCAATATCCTCAGCTTGTTGATTGCAGTGACTGTCATGCATTGCATGGCACAACCAATCAAAAATTAATTATTGATGCTTCATATAAAGGCGCAAAGCAATTAACGAGTAGTCAATTTCAGGTTAACTCATATCCCATTAAGGTTAGCGAAACAGGAGACTACTCGCAGCTCTGCGCGATCTGCCATGAGATGGTCTCTCCCTCAGACGATGCGGATGTAGATAGTGGCAATGGATTGAGCGGCGTCCATATGGTTGGTCAGGACTGTAGACCATGCCATACCCACGGTGAGGCATCACAGACTGGCTTATGACTCTCTTTTTGCGCTGTTTGAATGGGGAGCAGCAAGAGTTAATCTGTGATACTTGCCACGGTGTGAAAGATCTCAAGGATATACCTCTGGATGAGGTCGATACCGATGTGCCAGATTTTCTGCATGGCGGGCCTTACCAAGATCTGACCGATTTCTGTTATCGCTGCCATGAAGAGAGTGAAAGTGAGCGCAATAACCTGCATGTAATGCTTGATGAGTCGGGCGAGTTAATTACCAAGAATTGTCTCTACTGTCACATAGAAACCCCCGATCCAACTGAGAAAAACGACCTTGATGAAATGGAGTTCCGCATAGCGAAAGAGAAGCTCTGTTATGGGTGCCATCTGAAAACACCTCATCTTAATGCGCATAGTCATCAGATGGAGCCATCTAAGGAGATGAGAGAGAAGATGGTTGAATCAAAGAAGAAATATCACGTCATACTGCCGCTCGTTGAAGATGGAAAAGTAGGGTGTATCACCTGCCATACACCACACCAAGCAGGTGTTATCAATAAAGAATCACCAGCAGGCAGGCAGGTGGAAGATCAATCGGTTGCTGAGGGCATTGCCTATAAACGTACTTCATGGAGCCAGGTATTTTCTAAAGATAAAGAAAAGCGTTTGGAGGAGATGATCGGAATGCATGACAGAGCAGGTGAAATACCAGAATATCAGCGGATAGAAAAAGAGATTTTAATAAGATTGCCAGCTAAAGATGGCACGCTTTGCCTCTCCTGTCATAATTTCGAGGATTAGTTGTGAATGTGTCGAGTGTGATGACTCAGCTCAAAAGCTTTGTGCGCAGTCGTTGGTTCCGATATGGAACAATTTTACTAATGAGCGTCCTACTTTTCGCGCCTTTGCTACTGGTGCCACAACTATTCGATCAGAATGACTTGTGTGGTGGCATGTGCATGAGAAGATTTTATCTGCTATTTCCTGGAATGGGCTGGGATGATCTTTCACGGCAACTCGAGATGGCTGCCATCGGTGTTGCTTTACTGGTTGGTATATTGACAGTAACGCTCTTTTTTGGACGCCTTTGGTGTGGTTATCTCTGTCCAATGGGGGGGCTGCCAGAGCTGGTCAGTCGATTGTTTCATGATCGATGGAAAATAGACTACCGCGCTTTGCCCCAGGTTCCCATCCGATATGGCTACTTTCTTACCTATCTTATTTTATTACCAGCTATTGGATTCAGTGCCTGCAGCCTGTGTAATTTCATTACGCTACCGAGGCTTTTCGAAGCGTTAAATGGCGATCTTCGTGGAATCGCCTATCTTATTTCGACGATCGGAGCCGTTAATCTTGGCCTATTAGTCCTACTGGGATTTTTTGCAAAGTTGGGACGAGGCTACTGCCAATTCCTCTGCCCTATAGGGGCTGTAGATGGTTTAGTGAATCGAATGGCCGCCAAGCTGCCATTTGTTCGAAGAGTCAGGGTAGAGCGGAGCCGTTGTACTGGTTGCAGAGTCTGTGCTGAGGTCTGTATTTGTGGTGCTGTTCGGATGGTCGACCGGGTGGCCGTCGTGGATCAATTCTCCTGCATGTCCTGCCGAGAGTGTGTGGTGGCCTGTGAGTGGGGTGCTATTGATTGGATGCACATGCCATCATCTCGTGTGCCAAAGAGGATTAAAAAAGGCATCGAGGTAGCTCCTGTACCAGTATGGACTTCTGTGACACCTAAAAAAACAAAAGATCTTTCCATAATTTCACGCTGGCGAGTGTTGCTGATCACTATTCTATCAGCTCTTGCCTTGTTATGGCTGAATATTGATGATGTTCAAAGTGCTGAGCGCCAATCAGATCCAGATGGTTGCTTGGTTTGTCATGCGCTAGAAGGACTGGCCTATATCGATAAGCACGGCATGGTACGTAATGCATCTATTGTTTCGGATCACTACTTCTCATCACTGCATGGCAATGTTCCTTGTCGCGATTGTCATCGCCAAATACGTGAGTATCCACATCAGGTAGAGAATGGGGAGGTTGACTGTGCCGCCTCCTGTCATTTAGAAGAGCCATCGCAAGGTGAGGCTTATACCCATAAACCCGTAGCTGATGAGTTTCTTGAGTCAGTGCATGGTAAGGGGGCTGTCAGCGGTCTTACTGCAGCAAATCGCTGGGATGAAAATCGTAATGATAAGTCGCCATCATGTCGTCGATGTCACACCAATACCCTCTATATACCTGAGGAAAAACAGCCGATGTTTAAGGAGGCTTTTGATCACGAAGACGCAGTTTGTGGCAATTGTCATCAAGGAGATGTCTGGCAAGGTCAGATGGGTGGGCATATTTTACGCAGGTTATTGGGAGGTGCACGCTGGACTAAACAGGATGAGGTGGCGATGTGTAATGATTGTCATCTGGATAAGATTGCCATGACAAAAGTAGAAAGAGCAGATAGTGATAAAGGGGTAGAGAAACCTAGCGATGGTCACTTTGTGCATGCTTCAGATAGCTATGAAATGACCCTTCATGGGCGTTTGGTCGCTGAAGATAATGAGTATGGTGTTTCATGCAATGAGTGTCATGCACCAGAGGGGTTTCGTCATGGAATTTTACCTACCGAAAATCAACAGGCAGCGGTCAATCCCGAAAACTTAACCCAGCTCTGCGGTTCATCAGGGTGCCACTCTTTTGTAGAGAATAGTCTTAATAAAAACTTTCTTATGAGTGATATGCATGATCTGGACTGGGTGCCAGGATTAGTTATTAATCAAACTATCGGCGATCTTGTATTGAGTTCAAACTGGAGTCGGTTATTAATCGTAATCGTACCTGTAGTACTCTTTTTTCTTGTTATTGGTATGGTTTGGACCTTGTTTGTGCGAACCCAGTCTGACGCTCTACCTGTTATTGGTGGAAAACGATTTGAAAGGCTATTTCTAGCAAGAAAGAAGCGACCTAAAAAGACAGGTAAAAAAACAGAAGAGATCGTTAGAGAGCGGGTATTTACTCGAATCAAGAAACGTAGGTTGGTATCTAAATACCTATCATCTCATCTTAATAAAAATAATAAAAATTAGTCTGGATAGATCATGATGCGGTTTCAAGTTAAGAGAGTAAGGCATGCCACATAAGAAGTTATTAATTTACATGATTTTTTCAATCTTATCTATTGGGAATATACATGCAGAATCAATCTATCTTATGCAGATGAATCAAGCACAATGGGATAAGAGTCAATTTAATGAGACTATTGATCTCTTAAAGGAATCAAAGCCAGTCGAATTGTCATCGCCACTAAAAGTTTCGCCTTTTCATCACCAAATAGAGGTGAATACAGAAGTTAAGAGAGACTTTTGTATTAGTTGTCATACAGCTCTTCCTCATGCCAAAAGCGAAAGGCTACGCAGCTATTTGAATATGCATGTTAACCATCTCGCCTGTACCAGCTGCCATTTTCGACCTGAAGGCATTAAGCTTGACTATCGTAAGCATGAATGGGTAAACGTGCAGCCGGAAAAAACGGGGTCGAAGAGATTTTTAGTCACACCATTTTCAGAGCAGGGAATTGAGGCATTCGATTCAGAGCAGCCTGCGATAGCCGAGCTATTGCGAGATTGGAAAGAGAATAGTATTGAGCAGCGGGCCAGGCTGCATCTTCAAATACATACCCCACTGAAAAATGAAGGGCTTGGATGTCATGACTGTCATTCGGCTGAGCAGTCAAAACTCGATTTTGCTCAGCTTGGGTATGAGCGCGATGAGATTAAAAGTATTACAAATAACCCTATTGCAAGATTTTTAGGTGATGAATCATTTAAAGATAAACCCATTAAACTGATTGATCTGCTGCAATGAGCATAAGTGAGTGGCTAGATTCGCGTTGCATGAGGTTGATCATTCTATTTGGGCTTTTTAGCCTTGTCGTAAATAGCGCATCAGCCGGGATCCAGGCCCGTTTTGCACTCAATCTTGAGGCTTCGTTTCATCAACCAAGCTCAGTCAGAGTTGCTGATGATGGAACGGTATATGTTCTGGATGGTGTTAATAGTCGTATCGTCATTTTTAATAGGGAAGGTAAACAGACAGGGGTGATATCAGCCCCTGTTGAATCTCCATTTAGTCAGCCAATGGATCTGCAACTCTTTGGTGATCAAATCATTGTTTCTGACACAGGAAATGGTCGCTTAGTGATCTTATCCAAGTCAGGTGATTACATAAAATCAATAGCCCTTCCGAAAGCAGAAAACGATGCTGAACCGACAGGCTTGACTCTGGTTGAAAAGGTTATCTATTGGAGTGATCGCGCTAATTCTAGGGTATGTGCTACAGAGATAAGTAGCGGAACGAATCTGCGTTGCTGGGGTGAGTATGGTTCGAGCGAGGGTGATTTTCGATATCCCTTTATGCTTACCACTGACGATGAAAATTATCTCTATAGTGTCGATGTATTGAATGGTCGAGTTCAGGTCTTCAATGAGCGTGGACGTTCTTTTGGCGCCATATCCAGGTTTGGCGTTACCGATGAGAGTCTGTTAAGACCGAACGGAATTACAATGTATAGCAATGGTATTATGATGGTCAGCGATTCCTATACAGGTAGGATTCTGCTGTTTGAGGGACGCGGATTTTCTGAATTATTAATAGATGTTAAAGGCGATACTCTTTATTTTGATCAGCCAGTGGGCATTACAACCTGGAAGGACCGTCTGTATGTTGTAGAAATGGCAAAAAATCGAGTTCAGGTATTTGATCTTATCGAAAGTGAAGAAGGTCATTCCATCAAACAACCCCCTGCCTATTTCACCCAACCCACCCGAAGAGATTGCGTAACTTGCCATCTCAGCTGGTCAGAAAAGTACCAAGCTACCGCTACATCAGATGCCCCTGTGCTTCCTGTTGGTAGTAATAAAATGTGTCAAAGCTGCCATCATGGTGCGGTTATTGATTCGCGCTTGATGCTTGGGCAAGGTGAACAGCACCCAGACTACTATCATCAGGCAGGTAATGATCTGTTTCAGTCAGATGATCGCCGTGAAGAGGCAATGCCAGAAGAGTATCCTACTGTAAAGGATGATATTCCCTATTGCGGGAGCTGCCACACACCTCATCGGTTCAGTGAAGAGGATACAGGACTTGGTAATAGTCAACAGAACCTTTGGATGCGTGATAGCAATCTAGAGAGTGAAGTCTGCACAAAGTGCCATGAGTTACATACAAATGAAGAGAGGGCCGATGGAAAGCGTGTTAAGAATCACCCCTATAATATTCGCCTCCAACCCCCACCAACTCCTAAAGCAAAACATTATGCCACTGATGAACATCTACAGCATGGACTACCTGAAAGCTTGCTTAAGGCTGGAGCTAGAGTCACAGATGATGATCAGATGATCTGTGCAACCTGTCATCGTGCTCATGGCGGTGATGGAGAGCAATTACTAATATTAGCTGATGAGAAAGTTTGTACTGAATGCCATCAGCGACAGGCTAATGGTGGTGAAAAAGAGGCGAGAAAGAAAGGGGTTCATCCTATCCATTTCAAACCAGATCGGTTAGTGGAAATAAAGGGTGAAAAACTTGAATGGATTGCCTGTAAAAGCTGTCATGATGTACATGGTGCAGCTTCCAAGGATAATCTACTGAATGACGAAGACTCGGATGACTCCTGTCGAGCTTGTCACGACTCAATCTATGCCGAAGGAGCAGATCAAGCGCGCGATAAGGGCGTTCATCCGGTGCAAATTGATCTTGATGAGCCGGTCAAAATCCAAGATGAAGAGGTTACCAGGGTGACTTGTCAAACTTGTCACCGTATTCACCAGGGTGAAGAGGAGACGGCCTCGCTGATTGTGACCAATGATAAGATAGGAGCGCTCTGTGCCGCCTGTCATCCCAATCAACATGCCGAGTCAAAAAAAGAAGCAAGAGAGAAAGGAATACACCCCGTTAATATTGAGCTCGATAAAAGTGTCCTAATCAATAAACGTGAGATCACCAAGCTCGACTGTTTAGGTTGTCACTCAGTTCATGCTGGTCAGGAGCATACACCGAGTTTGCTAGAAGATCATCGCAATGGGCAGTTATGTGAACATTGTCATGAGAGCACTAAGGAGATCTCCGAAAGTGACCATAATTTAAGTAGATCAGCACCCAAAAGCCACAATCTATTGGATGAATCTCCTGATCAGGCTGGTCTCTGTGGTAGTTGCCATAGCATGCATCGCAATTCAACTGATAACACGATGTTGATTGTGGGCGACGAGATACCTCAGGGCGTTGAAAGCTCTCATATTGCCCGAGATCGTCTCTGTTTAGGGTGTCACCGGGATAAAGGGGTTGCCGAAAGGAGTGTGGTTAGCGACTATACACACCCTCATCAGGATATTGTGATGGTTACCAAGAAGGATTCTCTACCCCTGCTAGATGGTGATGAAAAGCGCGCGGATATTGGTGAGATTGGGTGTATCACCTGCCATGATCCTCATGACTGGTCTCCTTCCACGAAAGCCGCTACACAGCATCGGAATAGGGTTGAGGGAGGCGAGGAAAACTTAGCGGGTACCGTGCTTAATAGTTTTCTCAGGCAAAAGCATATCAATGAGAGCTTCTGTGTTGATTGTCACGGGTTGGAAACACGTCTTAAATTCAAATACTATCACGATGAACGAAGCCGGCCAGATAGGGCAAGCTATCTTAAATAGTTACCTATTGGGTGAATATTGATGCGGTTTGCACCGCTCACCGCATCCTACGCAATCACGAATTTTATCGCGACTTCAAAAAGAGTCACCTATCTGATCTTTTAGGTTAAACCATTAAAGAGCCATCCAACCATCACAAAGGCAACCGCCAAAACAGCAGCAAACAGCGCTAGCGCTTGCCACTTAATTACTTTTCTGAGAATTAACATCTCTGGTAGAGAGAGCGCAGCCACACTCATCATTAGTGCCAAGGTAGTGCCGACAGCGACACCTTTACCTAACATGGCCTCAGCTACAGGGATAATCCCGGTGGCATTGGAGTAGAGCGGAATTCCGAGAATAACCGCAATAGGCACTTCGTACCATTTTCCAGCAGCAAGATGCTCACTCACCCAGTCGTTTGGTATATAACCGTGGAACAGTGCACCAACGCCAATACCCAGAAGCACCCACTTCCATATTCTACCTAGAATCTCCTTGACCTCAGCGAGTGCAAATTGATGGCGGCCTTTCAGTGATTTATCAGGGGTTGCCAGGGCGGCTTCACCCATCTGTATTTTCCAAACATACGCCTCCACCCATTGCTCGGCACGAAACCACTGCATTGCAATCCCCCCAAACCAGGCTACCACCAGACCGCTGGCGATGTAGAGAAGTGCTAGTTTCCACCCCAGAATACCAACTAGGATGACTGCGGCGACCTCATTGATCATCGGTGAGGCAATCAAAAAAGAGAAGGTCACCCCAAGTGGAATCCCCGCCTCTAAAAAACCGATAAAGAGTGGCACCGATGAACAAGAACAAAAGGGTGTAACCGCTCCTAATGTGACGGCCATACCTCTTGCCTGCCAGTCGGGTCGATTGCGAACATATTGGCGCACCCGTTCTGGTGAGAGTAGGGCACGCAATAATCCCATTACATAGATAATGGCGATAAGCAAAACAAAAATCTTCGCTACATCCATAACAAAGAAATGGAGTGAGCTTCCCAGTGCTGAATCAGAACTGATACCGAATAACTGATAAACAATAAACTGTGCGAATAGATCAAACATGTTTTATAGCACTATTCGCTGGAAACCCATTGGCGTACCTGATCAGGCCCAGGCAATCCTCCTGCGTGAACTACTTGGCCATCCACTACAACACCTGGAGTGGACATCACACCAAATCCTAAAATCTCTGCCATGTCAGTGACTTTCTCTAATTCAATGTCAACGCCTGCTTGTTCGGCGGCAATGGCGATTAGCTTTGCGGTTGTTTCGCAGTTCTTGCAGCCTGAGCCGAGTACTTTGATATTTTTCATCTCTATTACTACCTCTGATTAGTACCATGTGTGTTTTGTTTCTGCTGTTATCTTTCGGCTTCGAACTGTATGTAGGTGGTGTGAATGTTGCGTTTATGCCAGTCGCTGTAGAACTTTAACTTGGAATATGCAGGGGCATCACCCAGTTCTTCAACTGTGTCTCCCAGTTCCTGCCAATCATCCAACGCCTTTGCAACACTCATGGTCAGCCAATCCAGATAGTTGCCAGTATCGTGCTTTGCCTTATTAAAATCACCAGGATAGCCATGACCAGGAATGACGAGTAGCGGATCCAACTTTTCTATGACATGGAAAGCGTTCTGCCACCTGGCAACGGATTCTGTGTTATGAATACCGAGCATACGGTTATGAAAGACATAATCACCTGTGAATACGAGCCTAGCCTCAGGCATCCACAAAACCGCATCACCCGTAAAATGGCCATCACCTGGCCAGAGTAACTGGAAGCTAATACCACCCATGAGAAACTTCTGTTGATCAGCATCTACAACATCTGATGCATACACTGGATGGACAGTTTTGCTCTCAGTGCCGATCTGTGCTGCTAATCGCTTAAGTTGCGCATTAACATGCTGATGTTGACTATCTACAGTACGTTTCAGCGCTTTAATAGGGATGCCTTTTTCCGCAAAATAGCTATTTCCTAGCCAGTGATGATCTTGTACTCCAATATTGACCACAAGGCGGATAGGCTTATTGGTAACACTTGCTACGGCCTGTTCGATAAGACGTCCAGCCTCTGGTGTGGCACCGGTGCTAACCAAGACAGTTCCTTCCTTGGTTACCACAAAGCCCAGAGTATTATTTAAGGCGTGGTTATCAGAAGTCCGCGGTCCAATCTCTCCGACAATAGCATAGACGTTCTCAATAACCTGTTTGACCTTGAGTTCAAAAGCTGGGGTGGCGAGAGAGGTGAGGGCTAAACAGAGTAGTAAAATGGTGCGTTTCACAGATTAAATTCTCCTGAGTATTGTTCTTCATTAGTACATCTTATTGCTCCAGGCCGGTTAGGCATCAGTTCCAAGATTTTGAAGTCCTCTTTAAATGGAGACTGATTGACAATGCCACTCATGGTTTCTGATAGAACATTTAACACCCAATCAGGCAAATCGGGATTGATTCGATAGTGAATCCATAAACCCTCTCGGCGATCAAGGATCAAACCCACCTCGCGCAATTGAGCCAGATGCCGGGATATGTGTGGTTGAGCGGCACTGAGAGCATGGGTCAGCTCACAGACACATAGTTCTTCCTGTTGCATGAGCAAGGCAATGCAACGCAAACGTGTTTCGTGGGAGAGGCTGGAAAATAGTTCGATTGGCTTTGTATCCATATGAGTTAAATATATGGAATACCATATATACTGTCAACCGAATATATAATTTATTCTCCACCCATAGCGTTTACAGCTTGGGTGGATAGCGCATCGCCCAGTGGAAGTGCGCTTTGTGTATAATACGGCGCTGGACCTACGTCAGAGGTACTATCAGCAAACGAGTGGTGCAGGACCAATTTATCGCGCTAAAACGCACACCTGAATTTTTGAAATATCTTTATCTTTAGCAATAGGAAATATACTTAAGTACATGACTGATAATACAAATATCAATGTCCTTTTTGTCTGTATGGGCAATATCTGTCGGTCGCCTACCGCCCAAGGAGTTTTTCGCAATCTTGTGAACACGGAGGGGTTGAGTGACATTATCAGAACTGATTCAGCCGGCACAATTGATTACCATACCGGAGGCAAGGCGGATCGTCGTGCTCGTGAAACTGCACTCAAGCATGGTATCGATCTTAGCGATCTTCGCGCCCGAATGGTTGTCGTTGAGGATTTCGAACGTTTCGATTATGTTATTGCTATGGATCAATCCAACTACGATGACCTAAAGGCCCTCTGTCCTCCTGGAGCAGAGGATCGGTTGCACCTTTTTCTCGATTTTGCGCCTCAACAGCCTGTGAGAGAAGTGCCTGACCCTTATTATGGTGGAGGGGCGGGATTCGAACGGGTATTTGATCTGGTGGAACAGGCATCACAAGGCCTTTTGCAGTATATCCACCAAAAGCATTTGGCTTAACTGGGTATGCCTGTGAACTCTCCTGCTGTGTGAATATAGATGCTTTTAGGATGATGAATAGTCATATTTCTGACTTGCGTTAAATAAATGCACCAGCATCGTTAAGATGCTGGTGCATTTATTTGTGAATCAACTGATAAGCAGCTACAAATCACAATGGGCAGTAGTTATTCACCGCTGCTGCCATCAGCCACACGAGGTTTCTCTACTGGCGAGGTGGCTTTTTTTGTTTCAACCTGTGTTGCAGTTGTCTCAACCATTAGAATCTTGCTTTCTTGAGGTTTTTTCTCCTGCCCCTTTTCAATGGCTGCAACTTTCTCTTTAGCTGGTTTTTTTGCTGCCGGAGCCGGGGGAGGCGTCTTGCTTTGTTTAGCAATGGCCGATGGCTTTGTCTCAACCTGCTGCAGATTTACTGCTTTAGCTTTAGCCTTTGGCCTTGGCTTTTGCTTGGGTTTTGCCCGAGGCTTAATCTCTTTTGTAGCATCTGTCGCGGCTTTAGTTTTGGCTGGAGAGCCTCCATTAGCATCACTGGGAGTTGAATTCACAGCCTGCTGTACTGGTTTGGTTGTCTCCACCTGAATAGACTTAGGCTCAGATTTTTCACTCATTTTTTGAGCTGGCATGGCTGCCGTTGGTTTGTCACGCTCACTCTGAGCAGGTTTCGCTGCAAGTGATTCCGTACGCTCACTCTGGGCAGGTTTCGCTACAGGTGATTCCGTACGCTCACTCTGGGCAGGTTTCGCTACAGGTGATTCTGTACGCTTACTCTGAGCAGGTTTCGCTACAGGTGATTCCGCACGCTCACTCTGAGCAGATTTCGCTGCAGGTGACTCCGTACGCTCACTCTGAGCAGGTTTCGCTACAGGTGATTCCGCATGCTCACTCTGGGCAGGTTTCGCTACAGGTGATTCCGCATGCTCACTCTGGGCAGGTTTCGCTACAGGTGATTCCGCACGCTCACTCTGAGCAGATTTCGCCGCAGGTGACTCCGTACGCTCACTCTGGGCAGGTTTCGCTACAGGTGATTCCACATGCTCACTCTGAGCAGGTTTCGCTACAGGTGATTCTGAACGTTCAGTCTGAGTTGGATTGGCAGCAGCTCGAGGCTTATTCTCTTCCTTGATCGCATTGTTGGCAGATGACTCTTCATGCGCCTGTTTTTTAGTCGCTCTATTGGGTTTTGGAGTTCTTTCAGCACGAGGTTTACTGGATTGCCTATTTTCCTTCTCTTGTTCCGGTGCATTCTCTTGCGGTTTAGCCTCAGGTGTCTGATTAGATGCAGAGTTGGCTGTTGCCTGTTCGTTATTTCTATCACTATTTGGACGACGTCTACGGCCACCACGACGACCTCGGCGTGATTTTGGCTTGCTTACTTCACCACTTTTTTCATCATTTGGTTTTGTCTTTACTTCAGCAAGTTGCTCTTGCGGTTTCTTCTCCTCTGCCGCTTGATTTTTTTCTGCTATAGAATCAGTTTTACGCCCTGTAGATGGGCGTCTGCCTGCATTTCTCTCTTGGTTGTGGCCCTGCTGTCCTTGCTCCTCACTATGCTCCCCGCGATTAGCATTCCGACGCTCGTTATTTGAGGGTCTTCGATTTCGATTTCGGTTGCTTGAGGATTGTGGTCTCCTGCCTCTGCGGCTATTGTCATTTGGTTCAGTAGCGGATGTTTGCGAAGGCTTCTGTTTTTCAGTAGCCTCCTCCTCAGGCTGCAGTGTCTGCAGTTCAGGCTGTTTTGATGAAAAGATACTGAATATCTTTTTCAGAAAACCGGACTCATTCTCAGCAGGGACGGGGTCAGCTGACTTGGCACGTTGTGGTACAGGGCTCGAGGGTGAGATCGATTTAACCGCTGGCTCTTCAATCTTAAGCTGCTTGGTACGGTTAGATTCTGGGGATTGAGCCGGTTCTTCTGTGGCCATTTTGTAACTGGAAACAGCCTCATCATCACTCGGCATGTCGCTGGTGCGTATCCGACCAATCTCATAGTTAGGTGTTTCAAAGTGGGTGTTGGGTATTAATACCACTTCGATGGAATGGCGTTGTTCGATATCATGAATCATCTGGCGTTTTTCATTGAGCAGAAAAGTCGCCATATCAACAGGTAGCTGGGCCATGATACGCCCTGTGTTTTCCTTCATCGCCTCCTCTTCAATAATGCGCAGTACTGAGAGTGATAGTGACTCAACACCACGTACCGTGCCATGTCCTTTACATCTAGGGCAGACCTGTTCACTGGCTTCTCCCAACGAAGGACGCAGTCTCTGTCTTGACATCTCAAGCAGCCCAAATCGGGAGATTCGCCCAATTTGGACTCGGGCTCGGTCCTGTTTTAAGGCATCTTTTAGTCGATTTTCTACTTCGCGCTGATTACGGGAAGGGGTCATGTCGATAAAATCGATGACAAATAGGCCTCCTAAATCACGTAAGCGGAGCTGACGGGCTATTTCATCTGATGCTTCGAGATTGGTATTCAGCGCAGTCTCTTCGATATCGGCACCTTTGGTTGCACGGGCTGAGTTGATATCAATGGATGTTAGAGCCTCGGTATGATCGATTACGATAGCGCCACCAGAAGGCAGCGTAACTTCACGCTGAAATGCCGATTCGATCTGACTCTCGATTTGGTAACGGCTGAATAGGGGGACCTCATCGTCATAGTGGCGCATTTTCTTGGCATATTGCGGCATAACTTGATTAATGAAGCGCTCGGCCTGACTGTAGACATCTGGGTCATCGATCACGATTTCCCCGATATCAGTACGCAGATGGTCTCGAATTGAGCGGATAATGACGTTGCTTTCCTGGTAAATCAGAAAGGGGGAGGGTTTTTCCGCAGATTGTTTAATGGCAGTCCATAGCTGGATCAGATAGTCAAGATCCCATTGCAGCTCTTCACTATTTTTACCAACTCCTGCTGTACGTACAATCAATCCCATGTCTTCAGGGATCTGCAATTCACTCATTGCTTCGCGCAACTCTGTTCTTTCCTGGCCTTCTATTCGCCGAGAAACGCCACCAGCTCGTGGATTGTTGGGCATGAGCACAAGATACCGGCCTGCCAGGGATATAAAAGTGGTGAGTGCTGCCCCCTTATTGCCTCGTTCCTCTTTTTCGACCTGAACAATAACTTCTTGCCCCTCTCTAAGGGCGTCTTGGATACTGACACGGCCAGAGGCTTCGCGGGATTTTTCAGTAAAATAACTTCTGGAGATCTCCTTAAGGGGGAGAAAGCCATGGCGTTCTGAGCCATACTCGACAAAAGCGGCTTCAAGGCTGGGTTCAACGCGGGTAATGCGTCCTTTGTAGATATTGGCCTTTTTCTGTTCACGGCCCGGGATCTCTATGTCAAGATTAAAAAGCTTTTGGCCATCGACGATGGCAACACGCAACTCTTCAGGTTGGGTTGCGTTAATCAGCATACGTTTCATATTTTGTTATCCGTACAACCGCCTGGCATTTCTTTCAAGATAGCACAGCAAAACGCCACGACATGGCGAAGGTATAATAAATACCCGCACCATATCAAAGAGCATTACTACGCAAACCCAGGATCAGGGTCTATTCCAAGCCAGAAAACTGGCTCAGGCGGTTGAAAAACTGTTAAAGTCCGCCGCTTGGGATCTGCTGCTGACCGAACTGAAAATAGAGGCGCACAGAGCAAGGAGGAGCGACTTGGCCAAATGATTTGGCCCGGCATCTGTATCTTGAGGTCAATCCAAATGTAAGGAGTGACGTTCAAAGTTTGCTCTGGCGCGGCTGTAATGGTTCAGATTACGAGCCAGGTCCCAACGGCACCTGTGTGCTTGGATGGACAACCCAGTTACCCCAAAAAAGCTATTGGGGCGCAACATAGATTATTTACCATGCAGGCGTCGGCCCCTGCATCAAATCACAAGCAAGCCGGCACCAGAAATACTGTGATGAATATAGCAACCTTCAGACTGAACATCAATCTTACAATTTAATTAAATCGGCGCTAAATGTCAGAATCAAAAAAGAATTCTCCTTCAGTCACCTTTCTTGAGGTCACAGAAGAGTATGCGGGACAGCGAATTGATAACTTTCTACTGCGGCATCTCAAGGGGGCACCTAGAAGCTATATTTATCGGGTATTGAGAAAAGGGGAGGTGCGGGTTAATAAAGGCAGGATAAAGGCGCACTATAAACTCAATGCTGGGGATTCGGTACGCATTCCTCCAGTACGGCTGGACCAAAGCGAATCGGGGCCTGTTAAGGTATCTAACTCACTACAGGCGCGTCTGAGGCATGCCATTGTCTATGAGGATGAGCGCATGTTGGTGTTGAATAAGCCCTCTGGACTTGCGGTACATGGCGGTAGTGGTATCAGTGCTGGCGTTATTGAAATATTACGCCAATGCCGACCGGAAGATAAACACCTGGAACTGGTGCATCGCCTGGACAGAGATACTTCTGGCTGCCTTCTGATTAGCAAACGTCGCAGTGCCTTACGCACTTTACATGAACTGATTCGTGATAACAGGGTCGATAAACGTTACCTTGCCCTGCTTTCAGGAAGTTGGCGAAAAGGATTGCAAGTGGTAGATAAGCCTTTGAAAAGTAATAATATTCAAGGAGGTGAGCGAGTGGTTAGAGTTGATATAGAGGGCAAACCCTCGCTGACTAAATTCACACGCATACAACGCTATCCCCAGGCAACATTGGTTGAAGTTGAGCTGATTACCGGGCGAACCCATCAGATTAGGGTTCATAGCGCTTGGCTTGGTTCCCCTGTATTAGGGGATCAGAAATATGGCGATTCAGAAGCAAATAAATTAATGAAAAACAAAGGTTTACGTCGCCTTTTTCTGCATGCGCATCAACTTACTCTGCGCTGGCCTGGAGAGAAAAGAGATCTGATAATCAAAGCTCCCCTCCCAGATGATTTGGGTCTGGTTTTAGAAAATATTAAGAAATAACATGAGATTTAAACTTTTAGTATTTGATTGGGATGGAACTTTAATGGATTCTGAGGCTCGTATCGTGGAGTGCGTCGAGGCCGCCGTCAAAGATTTGAAAATGCCACTTCCCAGCCGTGAATCGATTCGAAATATTATCGGTCTAGGCCTGCGCGAGGCAGTCCATAAACTTTTCCCCGAAAGTGATGATAGTCTGCATCTGGAAATTGCTGCTCGCTATCGTGTGCACTTTTTCCGTGACTGCGAATCTCCCTCACAACTCTTTGAGGGAGCCAGAGAGGCCCTCGAATTGTTATCAAGCAGGGGATATCTATTGGCTGTAGCAACAGGCAAAGCGCGCCAAGGGCTGGATCATGCATTAAAAACAACAGGGCTGGAGGGTTTTTTTCATCTGACTTGCTGTGCTGATGAAACCTTTTCCAAACCCCATCCGGAAATGCTTAATCAGATAGTCGGCTTGAGTGGCGTTGATTTACATGAGGCGTTGATGATTGGTGATACTGAGTATGATCTCGAAATGGCAGTTAATGCCAGGGTAGCCTCACTGGGTGTTACATACGGTGTACACACCAAGGAACGACTACTGAAACACCATCCGCTGGATTGCGTCGATCATATTTCCCAGATACCCACCTGGCTGGAGAGTTGTAACTATTGAGATTATTATGTCGCATGCATTTATATTGTTTTATCAAATAGTTAAAGGGTTTAATTAATGTCGAAAATCAGCAATGATGAACAACAAAATCAATCCGAACCCAGCCAGTGGGAGAGGGATTTATTGAACCGTATGGTGATGGCGAGTGTTATTGAAAACCGGCGCAGTCGTCGCTGGGGTATCTTCTTCAAATCGCTTACCTTCGGATATTTATTTCTGATTTTAGGGAGTTTCCTTTGGTCGGATAAATTGCAAATGGCACAAGTCACTACAACAGAACACACCGCTTTGATTGATGTGGAAGGTCTAATCTCCTCTGTGTCTAAAGCGAGTGCCGATAACGTAGTTTCCAGCTTACGTAAAGCCTATGAAGATAAAAATACCAAAGGGATTATTTTGCGAATGAACACACCAGGTGGCAGTCCTGTGCAGTCACGTTATATCAATAGGGAGATTATTCGTCTCAAGGAAAAGTACCCTGATATACCTGTGTATGCTGTGGTCTCGGATATTTGTGCATCGGGAGGTTACTACATTGCAGTGGCCGCAGATAAAATTTACGCTGATGAGGGCAGTATCGTTGGCTCTATCGGGGTGCTGATTAACGGATTTGGATTTGTCGATGGCATGGAACAGCTAGGCATTGAAAGACGTCTACTTACCGCAGGTAAGAACAAAGGAATACTCGATCCTTTCTCGCCATTGAAAGAGAGCGATAAGGAACATATCCAAGGTATGCTCACCCAACTGCATAATCAGTTTATCGAAACGGTCAAAGAGGGTAGGGGAGAACGCCTCAAGGTTGATCAACATCCAGAACTCTTTAGCGGCCTGTTTTGGAGTGGTGAAGAGGCGAAAAAACTGGGGTTAATTGATGATTTTGGTAGCAGTAGTTATGTTGCTCGTGAAATCATTGGCGTGGATGAGATCGTTGATTTCACTCATAAAGAGCTGATCTGGGACCGTCTATCACGTAATCTCGGTGCTGGGGCCGCTTCGACGTTTGCAGCGATCACTGGTCTTGGAGATGGTTTAACCGTTAGATAAGATCCTAATGATTTAGTTGATTGTTACGGACGTTGAAGCAAGAAGCCTCGCCCAAAGCAACTTGTTGCGCCGGGCGGGGAGTAGTCACGCATCCCAGCGTGCCTTGTAGCGGCTATCCAGAGCTGAGAGCTGCTCATCCAAAAGAATAAGTGCCTGTTTATGCGGATAGGGGCTGTTATTCTCTTGATACCATCTCTCCATCTCCGATTTGAGATAGTCGCGTTGAGAGACTACCGCGCTGATGGCGCTTTTCAGGCGACTCAATTCATCAACTCTTAAATCCGCTACAGCATAACGAAC
>JARRQF010000036.1:0-2689 GCA_037382065.1 Candidatus Thiodiazotropha sp.
AATATGAGCGGGGATGGTCGTTGAGAGGCTACTGTGCAAGGCAGGAGGCAACGCTGATGATGTGCTTTTGTTATTAATTAATTAAGCCTACTCTAAGGTCACTTGCTTCATATATTATTCGACCCTGGTGAATGACGACGCCATCGGCAATACCTAATGGCATTGGTCTTTTGAAGATACGTTTGATGTGCAACTGATATTGGATTGAATCGGCATCTGGGTATATTTGTCCACGAAACTTAACGTTCCCTACGCCCAGGGCTCTTCCTTTACCCTTTAGCCCGGACCAACCCACATATACACCTAATAGCTGCCATAATGCATCCAAGCCCAGACAACCCGGCATGACTGGGTCTCCTTGGAAGTGGCATCCGAAAAACCAATGATCTGGACGTATGTTTAAAGTCGCTTCCAGTCGTCCCTTATTGTATTTGCCCCCTTCCTTGGTAATGTTGCCTATTTCATCAATCATGAGCATTAATGAACTCGGTAACTGTGCGTTGCCTTTACCGAAAAATCCACCTTTTGATATTTCGAGTATCTGTTCATTTGAGAACTGCATCTATCACTCCTTATGGGGAAATAGGCTAGTTTCTCTGATTTTTGCTATTAAAAATTGTATAAATCGGACATGAAGCGGCTAAAAAATGATCTGGGAGTTGATGTTAAGTGCTGCTTGAACTCTTTTATGAGATGAGCCTGATCAAAATAGCCTGTTTCTAATGCGATACTTAGGGACATATCAGGTTGTTGATATAATTGCTTACAGACACTTTGTACACGAATGACTTTGGAGAATGATTTAGTCCCAAGGCCTGTATGTTGTAGGAATTGACGATTTAAGTGGCGACTACTCCAGCCAACTATTTTGGAGATTTGAGATATTTTTTCACTACCTGATGATTGAAAAATAAGCTGTAAGGCTTGGTCAAATTTGGTGGTGGGATTATATGAATATCGCTTCAATAACCAAGATTCGCATATCTTGGCCCGTTCGATAAAATCCGTACATCGATATATTTCGGCATGTAATCGCGAAAAATAGCGACACGGCAGATAGTTATTATCCACAATCTGATTTGAAATGTCATTTAGGTTTAGGTCAAAAAAATAGCGAAGAGCGCCTGGGTAAAACCATATTCCAAAATATTCTCCAGGCTTTAATAATTGAATGACTCGTGTTTTGTTATGCGCTCCTGCTATCATCGATCCTTGGTTGGAAATATATATTGCATGAGTGCCATCTGGCATAACAGGATATGGTGTTGGTCGCTGCGCGTTAATTTGTAAATAGGAATGAACTTTGCCTTTTAATAGTCCACAGGGCTGTGAACTTTTTAACGTAAGTCCGAACTCTTTTAATCCTGCCTTGGTTAATGTTGCTTGAAAAGGCACGTATACTTTACTCATTGGTATTGTTTATTAGTCTGTCGGCTATTTTAGGTTGAATTTAAAATCATTTAGAATTCTGACAATGTCTTTAACGCCGCCTATCTCATTATAGTTATACTCATGATCTGCCCATCTCAAGCGAGGCTTTTGAAGTTTTTTGTAGATCCAAGTTCGTAATCGATTAGTTTTTTGTAGATCCAAGTTCGTAATCGATTTGGTGCATTGACCTCTAGTAGTGAGAGAGCATCATGCAAATAGTATGTTGATATCTGATTTTCTGTGGCTATTTCTATGAAAAACAATAGAGCTTTTTGATTTGCTTCAAGTTTATCGTCGCGGTGGTGATTGATATAGTTCAGTACATCATATGTAAATTCATATAACAAAGTGATACCAGTTTCTCTGGTTTGTAACTGCTTCACCGCTTCAAAATATTGACCCGCTAGCAATTTTGCAGAAAATGCTGCTTTATCTGTGTCGCTTTCTGGTTTCGTGGTGTTAATTATTTCCCAAAATTTATCAGTTTGTGGTGTGCGTTTTTCTTGGTAGGATTGAATGGAGCGCTGCCAGTTTGCCCGTTGTACATCACTTATTTTATTCTTTGGATGATGTAAGAGAATATACTTCCAGGCTAACTCATTTCTTTGCGGCTTATCAATAATCGAAATCTCTGACCATAACTTGTTTTTCTCTGCTATCTCTACCAGTAATTTTGCCTTATCTATTGCTGTCTCACCCATGAAGTCATGCTCAATGGCATATCTCAGGGCTTTGATGGTGTTGGCATTGCGGATGTCATTATTTGAATAATAGGAATAAATATAGTCGGAGTGAAACTGTTGAAATGCTTCTTTTCCTGATGAGAGACGTGGCTGACCATCTTCAGTTAACAGTGTATCGAATTCTAAAATGCGTCCTGCGTATGCAGAAACTTGTTGATAAGCGCCTTGCTCAAAGAAGCTAATGGCACTCTTAAGTTGGGCGTTATCCTGTGTTTTAGCCAGTTTTAATACCTCATCGTAGCGTTCATCAAATGTTAAACCAAAACGCAATAGCCAGAACATGGCAAGATATGGATCTTTGTCAAGTAAATGTTTTCCTTGAATGAAGCGTTGGTTAACTTGCTGTTCATCACCGATGCCTTGTAGAGAATAGGGAAAATATGATGGACTATCAAGGTCACCATGTAGTAGATTTGTGAAATCTGATTCGCCAAACCACCAAGCTAATCGGCAAGTGGAGGTGTATTGATCTGGGGCCATTGTTAGATAGAGATCTAATAGTGGTTTCCCAAATT
>JARRQF010000036.1:2733-24870 GCA_037382065.1 Candidatus Thiodiazotropha sp.
GGCATTAGGGAAAAGGTCGTGATTTATACTGTAAAATCCCCGTCCAGTGCGTCCATCCGCCCATACATCTAGGCTACTAACCTCAGCCTTTTCTAAAATTTTTCGGTTTGCCTTGCTGAATTCACTACTTTTGAGGTTAACTTTTTTCGCACCGAATATTTCAGGATGAGACCATTGGTTTTTGGCGAATTTCTTCCAGGCATTGAAAAACAGGCTCCAGGGTTGCTCCTGTTGTTTGTCAGTGAAAGCGTATGCAAAGGGCTCAAGGTCATGCAGTAAGTACTCTCCTAGTATATGAGTGTCTAGTTCCTCTTCCCAAGCTAATATCGAGGGGCGAGTAAGTGATGGGTCATCGGGAAAAACTTGTGGATTAGGATTTGATTCACTACATTCAATTCCAGAAATGTAATGACCCAGATTTGATCCACAAAAGTCATAGGTTGATAATGAAAATATTTGCTTTGCAGATAAATTATGGTCAAAGTATTTTGTTTTTCCTTCAATAAAGGCATAACCAGATAGGGTAAGCTTTTGCTTAACAAATAGGTGTCCTACTTTACTCTTTGAAATGTCATACAGTAAGTGATGTGCGTTTAAGTTACCCGTGACAATCAGAGGAATATGCTCGTGCTGCATGACTAAATTACCATTGATTTTCAAATTGCCTTCGACTAATAGTGGATAATCGAGTTCTATCGTTTGATCAATCGTTAAATCGCCTTTATGATGAATAATCGGTACAACCCAGGGGTAATAATGTGAGAAATTACTGGAGACTGTATCTGACCAACCCAGGTGTAGTGGCTCTCTCTCAGCGCTTTTTAGCATCTCAGTGACATTCTGCCAGTTAACCCCTTTCTGTTGGAGTTTTTCAATACTTTGTACTGTTTTTAGGAACTGTGCATAAAGATTCGGATGGTTATCCGGAATGTTCCAGTTTCCGGTATCACCTCTCTGAATTGCGACATCAATACGATAATCGAAGTAAGATTCCTGCTCTTGTTTGGTTAGGTAGGTTTCAGATAGGGTAGCTGCATTGCCCATGTTTTGTATGACGATTAGACCAATAACCAATAAATACCGAAGACTATCCATGCCTAATTATTACCTTTATTTGGATCTTTGTTAATTTGAGTGAGAAGAGGTTGTTTTTATTCATGAAATTTGTAATGTACGTTAGTATATTACGTATCACGGGATCTCTTCTTCTGCTCTGTATGCGAAAATCTCATCCCGCATTATTTTCTATGAAACTGAATGATTGATCTATTCGTGTTTTAAATAATGGGTGTCGGGGAATGCTCTTTGTTATCGGGTATCTTGTAGTTATTTTTTAATATTTCTACAGCACCCGGTAATTCAGCGACCCAATCTATAAATCGCTTGGACATTTCTGGATTGGAAAAAATGGCACCATGCTGGGGGATTATTCTCTCTATCTCAAGCCCTCTTACCATCTCTGCCCAACACTGGTTGACCTGTTGAGAGGGCATATATCGGTGGTGGAAGCCCTCCATGTACTTAATGTGTGCGTCAAAATCGGTTACTTCTACATAGCCCTGTCCGATTGATGCTCCTAAATCACCAGAGAATAGGGATTTTGAAATGGGGTCATAGAGATGAAAATTCCCTGAAGAATGGAGAAAGTGAGCGGGTAAAATAATTAATTCTGTTTTGCCTAGTTCAAGAAGCATGCCTTCATCTGGGATTCCCCGTAGGCGTGATATTGACATTTCATCAATACCATAGTGTGGGATGAATTTGATCCAGAGTTCGGAGATAAGCGCTTCGGTCTCTGTCATCATTAACCAGGCATTTGCGGCAGCTACAATATCTGGGTCTTGATGAGAAAAGAAAAGGTATTTTAAATTACGCATTGGTATCAGTGATGATAGTTCATTGATCACTTCGTAGTGTATCTTGTGTCCACCTGGATCGAGTAATATGGCCTCATTCTCATTTTGAATGACGATTTGATTGGTTGGTACCATCTCGCCCTGCTCAAATCCTTCTAAGAGGATTAAAGAGTGTCCATTTTCATTAAAAAGAATCTTTGAGCCCATATTCCTCATCTCAATTAAGTTAACGTTTTGTGTTGGACTAAGCTGCTTTGCCTTGAAGCAGTAGAGGCCATCACCATTTCTAAAATAGATTTAGGATGTAACCTTAGGGGCCTCAGAAAATATTAATTATCCAATAATGCGCAGGATATCAGTTTAGATTCAAGGCGCATATCATTGATTATGTAACTTAATCTATAACGCAGAAGCTGGGCTGAGAGACCAGCAGGACTGGATAATTAATATTTTCCAAGGCTCTTACGCCTCAAAAAGAGAGAAGACCCGAGTAGGGATCCTGCGGCTACGAAAACATGACATCATTAACTGAGGAAAAATACAAGTGCAATTACAGAAGCATTAGAATCAGCCTAAGCTTACGGTGTTGCTGCTCTGGGGCGCCGTGATTCACTGTTTAACTGATCTTTATAGGTTATGCCTAAATTCGGCGTTGACCGTGATAATCTGACGTAAGACAATGACCCTATCAAAACATATGAATATCATTCCTAATCCATTGGGTGATACTAATAACCCTATAGGTATTGGTGAAAAATCCCGATGCTCCCTAAGGTGATCGTCATTAAGCGCAAACGACGTTAAGGTGTACTGTCGGGATTTTTAACAAATCCCTGTTTAACTGCGGTTTTTAAGTTGAAAATATGGGTCGGTTTAATAAATACAGATAGATTCACTTGTGAATAGCAACCTATTTATCATTACTCTCCTTCAGATACTGGCCGTGTTACCTCAGGTGCAGGCCCAATCTCTCAATTCTGAATTGGAGTCCAGCTATCGATTTCTTGTCAGCGATAGAGATACGGCAGACGGTATTCTCTATACGGCTACTGCTGGAAAACTCCAAGGTCGGCAACTACCTCTCAGTTTCGTAGACAGCCCTGATTATTGGGGGGCGTATGTTTGCAGATTGCCTGGGAATAGGTGTCTGGTTACTGATACCTTTAATTCTCTTACCTATTCGCTGACCCCGCAAAAATCGCTGGCTGGTGATTTGCAAACTGAACGTATTAATACGCATAACGGTATTAATATCTATGATGCAGCTACTTGGCAAATCGCCGTGATGCTTGGTCAGGTTATTAACCACTTCTCCTTGCCGATCAATCAGGATGCTTATGCGCTTGTCAGTAATCAAAATCAGTTGCTAAGGGAGGGGTATAACGGTAATTCGAGCCATGCTGTTAGCAGCGAAAATCGTGCTATGACAAGCGGCGAGGTCTTTGTTTACAATCAACAGACGATTACCGATCCAAAACGCTCTTATAGCTTTCGTATGTTGCCGAGAAATTGGCTGTCGTCCGATCCTTTTATAGGAACCTCGTATGCCGATCAGGTTAAAACAGTTGCCTTGCCGGCGCAAAACCCTGATTATCAACCCGGTAAGGTTAGCTGGAGTGACTGGAAGCCGATCACAGGCGAAAATGCCTGGGCGTTTTTAATTGGGCCACTACAAGCTGCCTACATCCATTATGTCATCGGTCAGAAATCTGCCTTTGTGCCGTTAAGCGATCCGGCTATTCAAAATGCGTTGGATATCTTACCGACCTTTGCGGTGATGCAATCATCTTCTGGTGCTGTTTATTATGCTCCAGCTGGCACGGTTGGCAATCAGGGAGATATGTTGGTCGATCCCTATGGGGTGGCTGTTGAAAATAATTTTTCCTTGTATGCCGGGCTTAAAATAGTAAGCGCCACCCTTCAGGCAATCTTGACTCATGACAAGCGATTACGTGCAAAGGATAAAGAGATCATTAATAGGGCATTGGGGCTTGTTAATGTGATGATCAATGGTGGCGTAATTCTGCAAAATCGTACTACTTCAGGCCTTCTCGCCTTTTTTAAGAACTTCGCCTGGCGCAACGGCGAGTTTATTCAAGGTGGCCGTGCCGATGTTCCGAATAGCCGTGTTAAGTGGATACCCAACTTGCAGCCAAAAGCGGTTGATGTTAATACCTGGGGCATTACTGCCCTTGGGCCTCAGCAAGTAGATGCTTGGTTTGGTATTGGCGCTGCTTATGAGAACTGGCAACAGGTAAAGCGATGGGGTGGATATGGCTTTGGCAAAACGCTTTGGGGGGTGGGTTTCTCGGATCAGGATGGCAATGGCATCGACGCGAGTGGCAATTACCGGCACGCTATTCTCTCTACAGAATGGACTGCTGGTGCTATTACTATGTTGCGAAGCATGATTGCCTATTATCAGACCATTCCTCCTGAATCTTCGCGGTATCTGGAGGTGCAGCGCTTTTTGGAAAGACTCAAACAAGATGAGCAATCAATGCTGGCAGCGATCATAAAAATGCGGGTGAATCGCTATGCAACTATCGATTTCCCCGGTCAGCCAAAGCATTACCAGCAGTTACTTCCCCTTGGGCAAACCAGCCCCTATGTCTACGCAAGTAAACGCTACTTGATTCCATTTGGCTGGTATGCCAATCCGCTTCCTAGTACTTGTGCAACAGCCTGGATTATGATGCTGGCAGATGGCTATAATCCCTTTGTTTACGGCGGCAAGCGGTAGGCTGAGGAGGCTATTTTATACTCCTCTTACCCTCTCTCTCCCGCAAGGGAGGGTGTTGTAAAAGCATGCCGCAAATATTCGTAAAAGTCGTAGGATGTGGTGAGGCACGAACCGCATCATGATTTTCGATCATGTGGCAATATTTGAGTGAGATATTCCAGGGTATTTTTAAACCGATAGGTCACTCTTTTTGAAGTCGCGATAAAATTCGTGATTGCGTAGGATGCGGTGAGCGGTGCGAACCGCATCAATCGTGGGGTGGCTCACGAACATCCATGATCCTAAAAAAATCAGTTGACCGCTCCCTTCTAATAACAGGTTTCTGATTAGGATGATGCGGTTCGTACCTCACCACATCCTACATTTCATCCCTTAATGGTGGGACAGAACCCCACCCTATGACTTTTGCGACACCCTCCCTTGCGGGAGAGGGCCGGGGTGAGGGGGATCCAATAACCGCTGAGCTCGCTAAACTTCTTAGCCAAAACGAAATGCTTCACAACATTTTTGTGGCAATTTGTTTCTATTATGCACAAAAGCGAGTCCTTTGTAGTGCAATTGCCCTGGGGTAGCGGTGTCCCGCTAATAACTTATTCTGTTTTGTCGGCGGGGGGCTTTTTTGGCCACCCCTTTTTATGCTTTGTAAGTTCGATTTTAATCTCTTTCCAGTAGATGCCGCCCTTGGAAAATGCTCCCCAGCCCCACTTTAGCCACGCCAGCAGGGAGAAGGCGAGCCAGAGCGCCCAGAGTAACATCAGCCCACGATAGACGAGTAATGGAACCGAAATAATGATGGCCTGTGGAAAGGTTTCTGCTACCCGGTCTTGATACCAGTTGAGCTCATAGGCATTTGATCCGTTGCCTTCGACCTGCATGGCAGGATAACCAAGTAATCCCTGTTGTACTGACCAGATGAGAAGACCAATGAAGATTAGGGTGAGGATTACTACCCCGATCTGAATGAGGTTGAATCGTTTCGGGTAGGCCTGTGCATCGAAATTGGATCGGTAATGGAGTAGCAAAAACCAGCCGATAACCAGCATGCCGGATAAGAGCGAGACTTGGGTTAGCCCAATGCCAAGCAAAAACCAGGAGAGGGTCGATAGGGGCAGAAATTTTGAAGTAGAACGGTCCAGGATGGCCGCTGCCAGCAGTACCACAAATAGTAAACTCCAGAATAAGATGGCTGGGCCTATGCGTGGGCCATTCAACCAGAGTAACCAGCGGTCTCTGGGTAGGTTTACCGTTATCTTGGCGTTGACGCTGTCGCTTCCTAGAGCGAGTGGCGGGGTGGTCCAGCGAAAATTGATACCATTTGGTTCGCGCCATTTGATGGTGTAGTTCTGTTCTCCAGGAACTACGGGCAAGCTGAGCTTTCCCTGTTCAGCGCGGATCGTGACTTGGTTACCACCGATATTAATCGACTGGATCTGTGCATCCTGCGGCAAATTGATGTCATGTTTACCGCCGCGACTGGCGCGTAGGCTTAGATTTAATTCGTTGTCACTCATCCGCTGTCCGGGCTGGCTTAAAAGATGGCTTTGGACGATGGTGATGCTACTCCCTTCGATACTCTCTGGGCGCACAATAGAGAGTGCTACTTGCTCTCCAGGCCAGGGTTGCCAAGTGGGCAACCAACTGCCATCTTGTGCTTGCCGTTGTACAGGAGGGATGCCTTCTGTGGTGACATGCCAGGTTGGTCCCACATCGACACGCCATAGCTCAATCCATTGATCGGTCTGCGGGGCAATCAGTTTTAGTTGCGTACTCATCGGTAGGTTCGACTGCCAGCTGACTATCTGTTGTTTGGCGGAAAGAGAGATCAATGCGTGGCCTTGTTTTACCTCTACTCCTTCGCTGATAACCGATTCACCTGCCAGCAAAGGAAGACGGCGTGTCACTGGGGCATCGTTTGCCGTGAGGCGTGTTACGCGGGTGGTGACAGACCAGTTGTTACCAAGATGGAGTTCCCGCTCAACGCGAAGAAAGGGGGGCAGGGCGCGGCTGGTGGTGAAGTTCTCTTCCTTGCTACCCGCATTTTTTCGTTGTAGACGTGTCAGGGTGAGTTGTGCGCCAGGTATTTGGTTTTTACCAACACCATCGACGCTCCAGTCGTCTGCTTCGACCTCGACCCGGTGGGGTTTCAGTGGCAAGGGGATCTGGATCTCGGCAGATGTAGGCAGACCTGCCTTGAGTTGTATCTGGGTAATACCTTTGGGCACTTCTAGCCACAGCTGATTCCCTTGTCGGAACAGTTGCGCTGGATTTTGATTGTTTAGCGTCACGCTTAAGGGGGTAACTTGGGTAACATCGACAGGCAGGGGTATTCCTACTGACTGTTCCGAATGCACGGTTAGCGTTGCTCGGTATGCCCGGTTATCCACTTTTAGCTTCATATTTTGGATCGAAGCACATTCTGGTAGGCAGTCTGGCGGTAGTGTTAGGCGCGTTTCCAGTTCTTTTAATAATGCCTGGTCGGGTAGTGCCGCCATCGATTTTCCCGGTATTCCGTAGAGTAGGGGAAGGGCTAGGATCGCTACGATCAGCTGATTCAGCTTGGGTATACGTAGGCCAGGTTCTCGCTTACGGTCGAGCAGACGCCAAGCCATCAGTAGTACCAGTGCAATGGAGAGGAATCGTAAAATTGAGGTCATTAATGGATTGAGCAGGTAGAGTTTTAGAGTCTGTCCGGCGGTGACTGGACCATTCCAACTTAGGTTCACGCGAGTCCAATTCCAGGCTGGTAGGCCTGGACCTGTCTGCACAACAGCATTGGGGTCCACCTCATCAAGAACTCGGTAGGAATGACTTTGCGACTTAGCCATACCCCAGTCTGTTTCGGCTACTTTATTCCTGCTCTTCTGCTTGAGCGGGGAGGGCGCGGAGGCCGACACGCCTAAATCCTCCTGATAGTTGTAAGAGGGCATCATTGAGTATTGCTCTAACTGGGGGTGGAGCCCAAGCCGGGACTGTTGAATT
The DNA here is from genome assembly GCA_037382065.1 of Candidatus Thiodiazotropha sp. GTDB lineage: Bacteria > Pseudomonadota > Gammaproteobacteria > Chromatiales > Chromatiaceae > Thiodiazotropha. The sequence goes on from JARRQF010000036.1 coordinate 10,312, forward strand.
AAGAATGGGACGGTGTAGAGAATTAGCGCCACATAGCCGACCAGGCGCAGTCCGCGTACCCATTTTTGCAGCTTTCCGGGAGGTGCGACCCGGCTTAAGGCAATTGTGGCCAGCAAATAGAGCCAGATTAATTGGGGGGCGAGAGGTTCCTGCCAGGTTAGGGCCAGGCTTAATAGCACGGGAATAGCCCAGGGCCAGCCCCACAGGCGGCTTGTGGCCAGGGTGGCGATTAGTACTAGAAACAGGTCGTAGAGTGTCCACTGCTGCAACCAGGATTGAGGTACATTATCGACGCCCCCCACCGCTAGCAAACGCCATCCTGGTGGCAGATGCAAGATGCTGCTAAGCCGCTGAAAATCTGTCTTCCAGCCACTGACGGGTAGCTCGAAATCGTGGTTTTTTACACGGATGTCTGCTGTCAGCTTTAGATTGCCATGACGCACCTCCACACCAGCGAGATCCGAGCTGGGGAGGCGGGTGATCAGTTGAGGCACCCCATTTAGGGTAACTCGACCCAGTTGCAGTGTTGGGTCAACGGAGAGTCGCCAGCCGCTGTTCAGGCTGCCCGTGATGTGATCCTTCAGGGTATAACCCTGAGCATTAAAATCGAGCCAGATGTTGCGCTGGAATTGCAACTGATCAGGCTCATCCTCCTGATTGGCGCGACGCATCTCTTTGATGACGAACTGATCTTCAGCCTTCATTAGATAGGCTGGCAGGCTTGACCAGGCTTCTGGTAGGTCGACCTGACGTGGATCGATCTGTACCGGCCCATCGATTTCCACAACCCGCAAGCGGTGTTCGGCGCGGAAGGCCCAGATCTCATCAACGGGCCAAGCGGTCCGCTGGGGGCGTCGTTGTAGTTGGGTTACTGGTGCCACATGCCTCGATACGATCCGTACCTGCCAGTGGCCGGGGCGGGCCTGAATACGCAGTTCGCCATTGGGTTCCAGTCGAGCTGGTAATGGGCTTTTGATGCGCGAGGGGATGAATCCTTTGAGTAATGGTTTGCCTAGCATCAGCTCTCTCTGTGCTCCAGAGACTTGTAGATCCAGCAGCGTTTCAACCGTGAAGGGGTGGTTATCGTCGAGCAATCGAAAAACCCGCAGGCTGACTCGCTCCTCAGGTGTCTGTTGGGCGTTTTCATCGCTCTGTGTCTTGAGCCATAAACTGCCTTTTCTGAGAACAGGGTGGGGCACACTATGACCGTTAAGGGTTAGTTGGACGATACCGATCTCTGCGGGAATGGCTAGGGTATCGGGTAAAGCGTCCCAGCGGAAACGCCCACTGAGCAGATGATTGCCTGGCTGGAGACGTACCTGTGGCTGGCCCTGATGATCGAGTATTGTCGTAGCTGTTTCATCGACTTGTAGTTCGCTGGGCCACTGTTTGGTGTTACCCGGCAGGGGGACCAAACTTTCGGCAAAGACATTGACCTGGTAGGTAAATCGCCCTGACGTTGGTGTAAGGTCGAGACTCAGGTGATTGGACCAGACGCATTGCCGACTCTTCCCGGTGCTCAGGAAGGGGCAATCGAGATTCTTATGAGACCAACTGACCCACGCTTGCCAGGGCTTTAATGGCTCGGGTATTTCCTCGGGCTGAATTGGTTCGGCAGAGAGTTGAAGCGTCAGTAAAATGAGTGGAATAAGAAGGGTAAGGCGCGACAAGTTAAGATTCATGGCGATTAACCGACAAGGTCCTTAAGGTGGTATGTCTTGGCGTGGTACATTGGGTTAGCAAACAATTAGGTCTATCTATAGCATTTTATTGTCTTCTTTGTCTTCGTTTTCTTCGTAAATAATGACTTTTTAACTATTCTACGAATTTCAATAGCGTCAATACCGGTTGATTGATTGTTATTGCTGCTGAACGATGTTTATGCTAGCGTGAGGCATCCTCTTATTACAGATATTAAGGAATGATATCATGCAATATACCGGACCAAATTTTGGGCTGAGTGAAAAGATTTTCCTGAACTTATACTGTCATCCTGTATGTAAGCGTGAAGTCAATGCAAAAGAACCTAATCAAGATAGGGTGGATTCTCTCAGAAGCTTTGCGCATTTTTTTGGTGATAGATTGCTTAATGATATTCAAGAAAAAATGGTACTCGATATTGGATATGGTGAAGGATCTGAACTTATCGCTGCCATCGAAGAGGGTGCTAAATATGGAATTGGTATCCAAGCCCGAGATAACTATATGGCATCTAAAAAGCGTGCAGAGATGCTTGGTATTGGAGATAAATTAACCTATACAGGCAAGCATCTTTCTGAGTTGGAGCCTGCGTCTATTGATGTTGCGCTAAGTAAAAATGCGTTTAATCATTATGCCAACCCAGATCAAGTGCTGCGTGATACATATAAGGCACTGAAACCAGGTGGGAAGTTATTTATCTCTTTTGCTCCTCCATGGTTGCATCCCTATGGTGTGCAAATGTTTTTTATGGCCAAAAGACCGTGGGCGCACTTTTTGTTTTCAGAAAAGACCATTCTGAATGTTAGAAAGTTATATTGTTCTGATGGTGCCGAGCGATATGAAGATATTGAAGATGGACATAATAGAATGACCATAAGAAAGTTTTTGGAATACGTTTCTTACTCACAGTTTGGTTTGGAATATCTGAACTTAAACCTGATCAGGGGTGTTCCCAATTACTTTGCGAAAAGCTCAATGTTAAGAGAGTTTACAACAAGGACTGTATCAGCAATTTTAGTGAAGGACTGATCTGGGGCTATTGTTGCTGGCGATGATGTTGGGTTTTATTGGTTAATAACTTAGGCTTGTCAATATATGACACAGCGACTCCCTTCTGGAAGCCCTGTAGCGCTTTGATTGACAATATTGAACTACCTATAACTTTTTACTGGACTTACCCACTGGGTGAGCTACGCTACAGCGTGAATTTCACGCTGTCCGTTGCCTATTCCTTATCAGTCTTTTTCGTGGTTGGAGTCATCTGACTGCGATCACCAAGTAGTCGTCGTACCGCGACAAAAAAGACGGGCACAAACAATACCCCTAGCAGTGTCGCTCCAACCATGCCGCCCATCACACCAGTACCGATGGCGTGTCTGCTATTGGCGCCGGCACCCGTAGAGAGTACCAATGGCATAACGCCCAGGATAAATGCAATAGAGGTCATTAGGATGGGTCTCAGTCGCAAGCGACAGGCCTCCAAGGTAGCATCAAGGAGGCCTTGACCTGCTCGGTGCATCCTACTGGCAAATTCAATGATTAAAATGGCATTCTTTGCCGACAGACCGATTACCGCAATTAGTCCAACTTTGAAGTAGACGTCGTCTTCCAAACCGCGCAGCCAGGTAAAGCTCAGTGCCCCGAGAATACCCAGGGGGACGACCAACATGACAGCGACCGGAATCGACCAGCTTTCATAGAGTGCTGCCAGGGCGAGAAATACCACCAGCAGGGAGAGTCCAAAGAGGATAGGGGCCTGTTGACCGGAGAGAATCTCCTGAAACGATTGCCCAGACCATTCGAAACCGATCCCCTTTGGAAGGTCTTTATTAACAATCTCTTCCATGGCTGCCATCGCTTCGCCTGAACTATGGCCTGGTGAAGCGCCACCATTGATTTGAATCGATGGATAACCGTTATAGTGGTCAATGGCTGGTGGTGCCAGTTGCCAGTCGGTGGTGACAATACTGCTCAAGGGCACCATTTGATCGAGTTCACCATCTTTGGTTGGAATATAATAGTGTGAGAGGTCATCAGGACGACTGCGATAGGCGGCATCCGCCTGAACAAGCACTTTCAGTACACGTCCTTGGTAATTGAAATCATTGGCATAGACCGGTGCCAGCATCAGACGAATCGCTGTGTAGATGTCTGCCAGTTGTAGACCCATCGCTTGAGCCTGCAGGCGGTCAACTTTTAGCTGAACTTCTGGCGTGTCTTCTAGCTGGTTGGGTCGCACTCCAGCCAGTACGGGCTGTTTGGCCGCCTCTCCCAGGAGGATGTTACGAGCCTCCACAAGCTTGTCATGACCAAGACCGGCTCGATCCTCCAAGCGGAAGTCAAATCCGCCAATACGTCCTAGACCACGAATGGTTGGCAGATTGACGACGAAAATGCGCGCCCCTTTAATACTTTGCAATGCGCCATTGGCCCAGCCGATGAATGCATTGACCTGATCCCCAGGCTCCTTGCGTAAGCTCCAGTCTTTTAATCTAATAAAGCCAAGGCCGACGTTTTCGCCCTGCCCAACGAAACTGAATCCGGCCACGTCGAGTACCTTGTCGACTGCTGAATGTTTTTGCAGTATCCCTTCCATTTCATGTAATACCTTGCCGGTACGCTCCATACTCGCGCCTGGAGGAAGTTGTACCAGAGCTAACGCATAGCCCTGATCTTCTTCAGGCAGGAAGCTGCTGGGCAGCTGTGTATAGAGCAGTCCTGCAACACCTATTAAGGCAGTGAAGGCTACCATCCAACGAGGCGTGTGTCGGATAGCTTGGGTAACCCGGCGCAGGTAGATTGCACTGGTCCAGTTATAAAACCGGTTGAAGTAACGTAGCAGAATATTGGGTTCAGCATGAGCTGGTTTAAGCAGTGTGGCACACAGAGCGGGTGTGAAACTGAGCGCCATTAGCGCTGAAATGACCATTGAGATGGCGATGGTTAGTGAAAATTGACGGTAGATGACGCCAACGCTGCCACTCACCAGCGCCATGGGTATAAAGACCGCTGCTAGCACAGTGGTCATGGCGATGACGGCACCCGTGATCTGATCCATGGCTTTGCGTGACGCCTCCTTAGGCGATAAACCCTCCTCAGTCATAATGCGCTCAACGTTTTCCACCACCACAATAGCATCATCCACAACCAGCCCGATGGCCAATACTAGGGCAAAGAGGCTTAAAACGTTGATTGAAAAGCCAAGCAGGTACATACCGGCGAAGGCGCTGGTCAAAGCAATCGGTACCACTAAAGTGGGAATCAGGGTGGCACGCAGGTTTTGCAGAAATAGCAAAATCACCAGGAATACTAATACTACCGCTTCAATCAATGTATAGAGCACTTCATTGATGGAAATGCTGATGAACTGAGTGCTGTCGTAAGGGACGAACCAGCTGACACCCGTTGGGAAATAGGTTGTCAAGCTACCCATTTTGGCGCGTACCGCTTCGGCAACCTGTAAAGCATTGGCTTCGGGTGCCAACTGGATGGCAAAGCCTGCAATCGGCTCGCCATTGACGTGTACATCATGGCCATAGGACTCAGCACCCAAATCGATGCGCGCCACATCTTTTAGCTGTACTATGCTACCGTCGGAATTGGTGCGTAGCAGAATCTCAGCAAACTCATCAGCACTGGTAAAGCGGCTGGCTGCTGTGACTGAGGCGGTAAAGCCTTGACCTGGCAATGCGGGCTCTGAACCGATGGCTCCGGCTGCAATCTGTACATTTTGTGCTCTGATGGCGTCGAGTACGGTTGAGGCACTCAATCCATAACCACGCAATTTATCCGCATTTAACCAGATTCGCATAGCATAGGCGGAACCAAACAGGCGTGCACCACCCACACCAGGAAGGCGTTGAATAGGGTCTAGAACCTGGGAGGCGATTAGGTTACTCAAAGCATAGGTGTCATAGCTCGCATCGGTCGACTTTAGTGCCACTACCATGAGAAAGTCGTTATTCGCCTTGGCTACGGTAATGCCATTTTGTACAACCTCTTGAGGCAAGCGGGCCTGAGCAACACTAAGACGATTCTGCACCTGTACAACAGCTGTGTCGGGGTCGGTACCACTGACAAAGGTTAGGGTTATTTGTGTTGTTCCATTGGAGCGGGAAGCAGAATTGAAATAGAGCAGGTTATCGACTCCAGTCAACTGCTGCTCAATCACTGAGGTGACAGTCTTTTCAATAACCTCTGCGCTGGCACCAGGATAGTTGGCACTGATGCTCACTTGAGGTGGCGCTATGGGCGGATAGGCGGAAACGGGCAGACGAAAAATCGCAATACAGCCAGCCAGTGTGATGACAATCGCTACTACCCAGGCGAAGATGGGACGATCGATAAAAAAGCGTGGCATCGATTAGCCCTCCGGGGTGGCGGCAATGACGGCCTTTGCATCGTCCCCTGGTTTCACTTTTTGCAAACCTTCAAGGATGACTTGATCTCCATCTTTTAATGCGCCAGTAAGGATCCAGTCGGTGGGTGTCATTCGGTGGGTCTTAACCCGCTTTTTTACCACTTTGCCTGCTTTATCGACTACTAATACATAGGCTCCTTTGGTGTCTCGTGAGAGTGTTGCCTGAGGCAACTGGAAGGCGTGATCGAGTTGTCCCAGAGTCAGGCGAAGGTTGACGAACATACCTGGCAGTAGATGATGGTCTGGATTGGCCACCACCACACGTAATGACACGGTACCTGTACCTGGATCAACCGCCGAATCGGAGAAATCGAGACTTCCAGCTTGATCGTAGAGGGAGCCATCAGGAAGTATTACTTTTACAGGCAGCTGTTGTTTAGGGGGAGACGTTTTATCTTGTGCTGATGTCGTGCGAATTTGTTGTAGTTGCGATGCTGGAAGGCTGAAGTTAATGTAGATGGGATTGATCTGTTCAACCACGGTGAGTTGTGTGGCGTCATCCTGACCGACCAGCGCCCCCTCTGTTACCAAAGCGCGTCCCGCTCGTCCGCTAATCGGCGCAGTTACTGTGGCATAACTGAGATTAAGGCGAGCTTTTTCAAGGTTTGCCTGGGCCACCTTAACGGCAGCAGCGGTGGTGCGTTCAGTGGCCTTTGCCGAGTCAAGATCTTGGGATGAGAGTAGTTTTTTAGCAGCCAATTCTTGGTAACGTTTGGCTGTGAGCGCGGCGTTGTTGGCGTCTGCCTCGGCTTTGATAAGCGTCGCTTCTTGCGCATGCAGTTCTGCCTCTAGCTGTGCGGGATCAATTTGGAATAGGATTTCTCCTGACTCGACATCAGAGCCCTCCTGATAGCGCCGCTGCAAAATAATACCGGCCACACGGGCACGTACTTCCGCGACCCGGGTAGGTGCTAGACGCCCAACGATCTCCAGAATTAATGGCTGTGGCACTTCGTGTGCTATGACAGTCGTTACCTCGGGAATGGTTGCTTCAGGAGGGGCATTTGGTGGCGTCGTTTTGCTGCACGCTCCAATAAACACGACCAAAGAACAGAGCAAAGAATATCTGAGCCGGGGTGACTTCATCAACGATTTCCTGGATAACCATAAATAGATATGCTGAACATGTTCATTGAATATGCCAGCGTTAGCACTCTAACTAAGAGTGTGTAAATCTACCAGTATTGAGCCCAGGATTCATCAGAATAAATGTAGGGATTGCTTTGCGATGTGTTTTAGCCTAAATAAGATCAGTTTGAGTCAGGATATGATGTGGCTACAGGGTGATTTGGCGCAAATCGACTCAAAGCGAGTAATTTTAAGCCAACCTTGAATACGACAGACCAGACATTGCCCCAGCTCATTGATCATGCTGATGGTGATTCCTGTCATAATCAGTGACCAGAAGACGGTATCAATCCAAGCGTAATGGGTCAGACCTTCGAGTCCATAAACCATATAAGACATCAGGCCGAAAAACATGGCCAGAATCAAACCAAGGAATATCGGTAACATAACAGACTCCAAATTTAACTAGTATTTAATTAAGAATATTAGTAAAAACTAAAATATATGCAATGAATTCGATCTCTTATTCATAATTTTGTTCATATATTTATTAATTATTCTTAATAATCAATGTGATAGATTTAATGTTGAGTCATGTCGGTTGTCTTGAACATGGCGGGACTGAGCTGGTGTTTTCTCAGCAGACGGTAGAATTCGGTACGATTACGTCCTGCCAGCCGGGCGGCTTCCGATACCTGTCCGTCAGTAATCTTTAGCAGGCGTATGAGATAGTCGCGTTCGAATTGTTGTTTTGCATTTGCGTAGGAGAGGTCCTGGCTTGGTTCTTTGTCATGCAGGGCTCTTGCGACCAGTGCGGCGGAAATGAGCTTGGTAGAACAGAGTACACAGCACTGCTCCACCACATTTTGCAGTTGCCGGACATTGCCTGGCCAGTCGTTGGATATCAGCAGCTCCATCGCCTCTGGGGTAAAGGCTGTCGCTTGTCGCTTGGCTGATGACTGCCCTTCAAGAAAGTGTCGGGCAAGCAGGGGAATATCTTCTTGTCTCTGTCGCAATGCTGGCAGGGATAGCGTGACGACATTAAGTCGATAATAGAGATCCTCACGAAACTCCCCTTCGGCAAACGCCTCTACCAGGTTTCGATGAGTTGCGGATATGACGCGTACATCGACTGGTTGTGTACGTTCTGAACCGATTGGCCGGACTTCCCTCTCTTGCAGTACCCGCAGCAGTTTGGCTTGAAGGGTGAGTGGCATATCACCGATCTCATCAAGAAATAGTGTGCCTCCATTGGCGACCATGAACATCCCCTGGTGTGATGAGATGGCTCCAGTGAAGGCTCCTTTGATATGACCGAATAATTCAGATTCGAGTAGTTGGTCGGGTATGGCGGCACAGTTAATCGCGATAAAAGGTTTTTCACAACGTGGCCCTGCTAGATGAATGGCTCGTGCCAGAATCTCTTTGCCGGTGCCTGATTCTCCTTGGATGAGGATACTCGCCTCGCTGTCGGCCAATAGGTGTGCTTCCGAAAGTAGGGAGTTCATGATCGGACTGGCGGTAATAATCTCTTTTCGCCATGCTTCATCTTGATTGCCATCCACGGGTTCGCATGACTGGGTAACGGCACGTTTTAGCAGTTGCAGCAACTCTTTGGCATCGAAAGGTTTGGTGAGATAACCGAAGACCCCCTGTTGAGTGGCCTCTACTGCATCGGGAATGGTGCCATGTGCCGTGAGTATGATAACTGGTAACGAGGGATCTTGAGCATGGAGATGTTGGAATAGCGCCATACCGTCCATGCCATTCATGCGCAGATCGGTTATTAAGGCACAGGGACGTGCCAGTGCAATAGCCGCTAGAGCCTGCTCCGCACTGGTCGCTACAGCAACTGGGTAACCGGCAGACTCCAATCTTATCGATAGCAGCTTTAACAGATCAGGATCATCATCCACTAGGAGTACATTACGCCTGTTCATGGGTATGCCCCTTATTACTAAACAGCCCATAAGTATCCAGATACTCAGGGATACTTCTGGTCTGGTTAGTTTGACTCAAGGACTCATTCATGCGCTTGTTCGACTCCTCAAGTTCCTGCTCTAATTTTTTTCGTTCTTTTCTAACTTGCTTTTCAAGGGAGAGGTTACGTTGCTGTAAACGCAGTATTTCCTGTACGCCAGGATTTTTTGCCTTATTTTTTAAATGTTTAAATAGCTGTTGCGCCTGTTTTAGTGATTTTTCATCGGCTCCTTCTTTTTGAGAGAGTAGGAGTGCGAGCTCAAATCTTTCACCAGCGGTAAGCTCGGTGGTATTGGATTGTAACTGTTTGACTCGCTGTTTTATGGAATTCTCTTCCATACTAGCGACTTCTTCCAGACTGGCCAGCATAAGAGATGGGGTAAGATTTTGGCTCTTAGTTTTGACCGCTAATTCCCGCGCTTGCTCTTGTTGTAGCGCCTGTTTGAATTCATGCTCTATTTCCAGCTTTTGCTCTACCTCCTGAGTCGGTGTGATTGTCTCTAAGTCAGGAAGGGTGCAGCCAACGATCCATAGTAATACCAAAACTGGACCTACTTGCTTAACAATCATTGTTTAACTTCTCCTTATCGTGCGGCAACCTGATAAGAAAGCATGTGCCGCCGGTTATTATTTCATCTTTCAAGATAAGTTCACCTCCATGAGCCTCAACATGAGCCTTTGCGATTGCCAAACCAAGTCCGCTTCCCGCTATCCTGCTGGATGTTTGATTTGCTCCTTGATAAAATGGCTGGAAAATATGTGGTCTGTCCTCAGGTGGCACGCCAACTCCCTGATCACAAACTGTGATCTGAATTTTATCCTCAAAATATTCTGCACTAACTTCAATCATTGAGCCATCGGGACTGAAATGGATGGCATTACTGATTAGGTTATTGAATATGATTTCCATTTGTCCTTTGTCAGCTTGTAGTATGATGCCAGTGGATCTATTTAAGAGTGTTAAGTGCTTTGCTTTTAGGGAAAGGTCGAAATTCCGGGTAGCAGATTTAATTAATGAAGAGAGGGATATCGAGGATAAATTTCGATTTTTTGTATGGTGTAGTGCTTGTTGGTAGTGGAGCAGCTCTTCGATTCTTTGTCTAAGCACCCGGACGCTGCCGTGCATGATTTCCACAATCTCCTGTTGCTGGTTACTGAGATTGCCTGCTACCTTGTCCGACAATAGGTCCACCGCCTCCCATAAGGCGGTTAATGGTGTTTTTAATTCATGAGATACCTGACGGAAGAACCGCTGTTTTTGTTCTTCAAGCTCAACTAATCGCTGTCTCAACCAATCCAGTTGATGACCAAGACTGACCATGTCCTGGGGGCCGGTGACTTGCACAGGTGTCTCTAGATCATCGTTCCCCAAACGCCCGATACTTTGCGAGAGTTGTCTGACCGGTCGGCTGAGAAGCCAGGAGAGTACAGCTGCTAATATCAGGGAGAGTAGAATAACCACTGTGCTTTGCCAAATCATCGTTTGCCGGGCCTGATTGGTCGTTTTATGCAGTATTGTCTGCTGCCTTTGAATAACCTTGCTGAGTTTTTCATTTAGGCCCGCCACAGACTCGTGTAGGCGATCAAAATCTCGTTTAAAGGTCTCAAAGCCATCTGGACCTGAGCTACGGTTAGACTTCAGGCGAAGAAATAGGTCGGATTCTTGTGCTATTAGGTCATCGAGAATGCTTGTTTGATTTTCGTCGAAAGGAATTGTCCGCAGTCTAAAGACGATGTCCTGAAAGTGCTGGTGTGATTTTTCAAGTCTCTTAATAAGAGAAGGGTCTTCCAGAACATAGAATTGTCCTGATGATCGCTGTAGAGAGAGCGCGACTTTCGTAAGCTGCCGGTTTTTTAGCGTAGCTTCTTCAGTTATTTGCATTGAGTGAAGAGCCTCCAGAGACATCCTGTCCAACTGATTGCTCATGTTGTAGATCCCGCCTAGAAGGGGAGTTACCACGATAAGGAAACTACCTAGCAAGAGGGAGGTGAATGTGAGAGGAGGTCTGATGCCCAAATGTGTATCCATAGCGAGTTTTAGTTTGCTCCATGCCTGTTGAGTATTCCTAGTATGAAACAATTGTCAGTCCCATGTTAAGTAGAATGTTATTGGAGTGGGGGGTGTCGCTAATTAGCGACAGAATAAGTTGTTTTTAATCATTAGGTTGGCTGTGTTAGGTGATATGTTGTCGGGGTGAGGCGACGATTTGCTTGAGTCATCAAATCATCAATATTCTTTCAAAATGTCTATCTATCTGATTTTAATGAGATAGTTTTATTTGGCACAGACGATGCATAAGGGTTTGGGTGCGTAATAGGCACATACAATATTTTTGGAGGATTATCATGAAAAAAAGTTACATGACTACACTGATGGGACTTTTTGGAAGTTTGGTGCTATCTACCGCACTCTATGCTGGTGAAGGAGACGCCGCTGGTGAGGTGAATACAGCTAGTGAAGGTGATACTGCTGGTGAAGTAAAGACAGCTAGTGAAGGAGATGTCACTGGTGAAATAAGCACTGCTAGTGAAGTAAATGCGGCTGGATTTGGAACACTCGATACAAATCAGGATGGCTCCATAAGTCCAGATGAGGCAGTTTCGGATTCTCAGCTGAGTCAGAGTTGGGGTGAGATTGATGCCGATGAAAATGGCGTGATCGACCAGGCCGAATTCAGTGCTTTTGAAGTACTGCGTGATAGCCTTCCCAAGGCCTCAGAAGAGCCTTCAGAACCTTCACAGCCTTCTATGGAAATGGAACCTAAAGAGCCTGCAAGCTAAAAAGATAGCTGGATAGCGTGAAGTGTGTATTTGTGGTGGTACAGGGTAAGGATTGGTCTTGGACATCCATGTGCTGCCACAAGCATGCCATTCACGCTGTAACATTGCGCAATAGGCACATACAATATTTTTGAGGGATTATCATGAAAAAAAGTTACATGACTACACTGATTGGACTGTTTGGAAGTTTGGTGCTATCTAGCGCACTCTATGCTGCTGGAACAGACGCAGCTAGTGAGGTAGAGACCGCTAGTGAAGTAAATGCAGCTGGTTTTGGAACGCTTGATACAAATCAGGATGGCTCTCTAAGTCCAGATGAGGCAGCTTCGGATTCTCAGCTGAGTAAGAGTTGGGGTGATATCGATGCCGATGAAAATGGTGCGATCGACCAGGCCGAATTCAGTGCTTTTGAAGTACTGCGTGATAGTCTTCCTAAGACCTCAGAAGAGCCTTCAGCGCCTTCAGAGCCTTCTTTGGAAATGGAACCTAAAGAACCTTCAAGCTAAAAAATAGTTAATGAGCGTGAAGTGTGCATTTGTGGTGGTACAGGGTAAGGGTTGGTTTTGAACATCCATGTGCTGCCACAAGTGTGCCATTCACGCTGTAACATGCTTCACCCAGTAGGTAAGGGTGTTCGGTAACAAGTCATAGGTAGTTCAATTACAAAGGTCTGCGCTGGACCATTCTTGTTGTCTTAAACCTAAAAAGATCAGAACCACATCAATAGTGGGGTGGCTCACGAACATCCATGATGCGGTTCGTACCTCACCACATCCTACGTTTTAGCCCTTAATGGTGGGGCAGGGACCCACTCTATAACTTTTGCGACACCCTCCCTTGCGGGAGAGGGCCGGGGTGAGGGGGATCCAATAACCGCTGAGCTCGCTAAACTTCTCAACTAAACCTCAGTACTTCGTAATAATTTTGTGGCGATTATGCACGAAAACGAGTCCTTTCTAGTGCAATTGTCCTGGGGGCAATCTGATCTGTGTAATTTATCGCCGTTCATAAAAAACTAATAAATTTAAGTGGTTATAGGTGTTGATAATGTGTGAATATTGGTAGTATTAGTATTTCGCCTATAAAAATAAATAATAGAATCGGTGGTATATAAAAATATGAAAGAAGCGCATTGCAATGCAAGTTATGGCTCACTTTTTATAACATTTCTCAAAATAGGCAGTACAGCTTTTGGCGGCTTTATGGCTTTGATTTCAGTCGTCCAGAACTATGTGGTAGATCGGCGTCAACTTCTTTCCCAGGAAGAGATGCTAGACGGGATATCTCTTGCAACGATATTACCCGGACCTATCGCCATGAACGTTGTGGCATATGTTGGCTACAGACTCCGGGGAGGATGGGGTGCGTTGGTGTGTACGGTCGCCGTCACACTACCTACCTTTGTGTTTATTCTATTTCTTAGTTATGGCTACTTTACTTGGGGAGAGGTCCCGTCGGTCAATAAATTTTTTCAAGGCTTTATTCCTGCGGTGGCTGCAATAATCGTAGCTGCGGTATGGAATATGGGACGCAAGAATCTCAAGGGGGTTCCTGAACGTTTGATTGCCGCTATTGCCTGCATAATATTAATTACAGTGGGTGGTTTTTTTATAACAATGGCTATCATCCTGTGTGCTGGTATCATTGGTTATTGGGTATTTCGGGAGAAAAATACCAAACCTGTGAATAGTGAATCAGTAGCACAGAAATCAAGCGCCGTTAGTAATCGTTCTGAAAAAAAGCTTTACAGCACTACGGTCGTCCCCATGCTTTCCGTTGCAGCGCCATTTTTCAGTACAGATGTAATGATGGCAGGAAAAATGCTTGTAAGTTTTGCAATTATGAGTCTATTTCTATTTGGAGGCGGGTTTGTATTTATACCACTTATCCAAGAGATTGTTGTTGATGGCTACGGATGGGTTACTCACAAGGAATTTATTGATGGAATCGCACTTGGGCAGGTGACACCTGGGCCAATACTGATAAGCGCAGCCTTTATTGGCTATAAGATGGCGGGCTTGTTGGGGGCAACTGCCGCAACAATCGGAATTTTTACCCCGCCTGCACTGCTTATGCTTTTCTGTGCTCACTATCTTGAGAAAATAAAAAATTCAGTTCTTCTTAAAGCGGCTATGCGAGGTATTCGAGCTGCGGTAATTGGTATGATATTAGCCGCTGCCTACGTAGTAGCGTCTACAGCTCAATTGAATTGGATTTCACTTCTTATTTTTACTACATCTTTACTCGCACTCATTAAATTCAAATGGGAGGTTGCGATGATTATACCTGGGGCTGGAACCCTGGGCCTTTTACTATACTGAATATCTAAAGAGCTGATCTCTTTAAGTACCTAGTGTGGTGCTTCATACAAATTGACGATGATAGCGTGACGCTAAGCGGTTAGCCGCAAGGCGCGTGCCGCCGGGAATGGCTTCTCCCTTTCCAAGGCGCGCAACAACGGGGATGACCGCTTAGCGTCTCGCCCGAAGGGAAGCCAGCTCAGGCCAGGATACTGCGTTGCAATGCTTGAAAAGGGCGAGCCATTCCCGGCGCATTGCGCCTTGCCTCCTGGCCTGAGCAGGCTTCTATCATCGTCAATTTGTATGAAG
>JARRQF010000037.1:0-16796 GCA_037382065.1 Candidatus Thiodiazotropha sp.
CACGACACAGCAACAGAGGGAAAGGTTGCCTGGCGACCTGTTGCCTGAACTAAGCCGCTAGCCCAGTAAGGCAGTGGAGGCGGGTAGGTTTAGCAGGAAATCCTGGGAGTTGAATAGACTGAGGCCAGATAGGCGGATATTTCAAGCATACCCAGGCTCCAGTTTTCAGCCTAGATATACATGGGTAATAGCGGTTATTCTCCCTATACTTCTGGTGGCTATACGCTAAAAGAGATTGGCCAATATTATAAATGAAGTCGCTGGTTTTTAGCCACTCCTCCATCCACTGTGCAATGCAATGATTGGGTTTATACTGGTAATGTTCGTAAACAAACACATTTACAAAATCGGTGTTTCTAATCATCAACATCTGAGGGGGGGTAGTCATGGTCCCGATCAAGTACCAGGTCGTGGGTGAAGAGGAGTACGCCTTTCGACTCGAGATCGATGATCAGGGGAATTTCTCAGTTGATACAGGGACCTACACCACCCAAAAACCCCGCTCAGGCATGCTCAGTGCACAGCAGGAGTCAGCGCTTCTCGCGGCGATCGAAACCCTGGGTATTCCAAAGGCTCATCCGCTACCCGAGGGTGTGGACGCCTTTCAATCGAAGCTTGTGATCGGTGCCGGCAGCGATGCCCTGGTCTACCCTTTCTGGGAGGGGGCGCTTGAAGGGGATCACGAATTGAGAAATCTGATACGCCTGCTGGAAGTGCTATAGTTGGCAGACAATTTGTCGCTGATCGACTGCATTATTCACCTTCATACATTGAGAGTGGTCGTCTAGCGGTAGCCTGAAATTGGGCACACTTCCTTTCCTCCTTGCTCTGCGCGTAATCCACTAATTTCTTTGTTAGATCGGAGTATTCCAACAATGTGATTATATTTGTCGAAGGGGACGGATTCCGCGAACTTAATAACGACAAATCCGTCTTTGTGAATATTATAAGAAGCAGCCTCATCGAGATCATTCTCGAAAAGAACGCCCGACACTATCGCATCAACTCGGTTTTGGTTCTCCATTTCTTTCTGAGTAAGTGATTGTTGGTCCGCGCAACCACCAGATACTGCAGCTGAAATGATGACCCATAGAAGCCAGGATTTCTTCATTATTACGCCCTCAAATTATATCTCAAGTTTCGGAGTTCAAATCGCGATTTAGACTGCAAACTCCGAAACTTGAGTTATATTTACACTACTGCAGTATAGGGCACTAGTGTGAAGAAATTCAATTATTTGATTTTTCAGGTAAATCTTTGATGTGAAAAAAGATCTTACATCAGGAAAGGCTGACACGTTAATTGGTTTTCGCCAGTCCTGATCTTATAGGGCAATAATCTGATAAACGAACTGTCAACGTTAAGGAAACATTCCTCATTCAGATTTACAAAGCACCTCTCCGCGATAACTAAGATTGGAGTTATCGGTAGCTACTAAAACGGGGGGTAGCACCACATAACCGTTACTATTCCAAACGCCCGCTTGTTCCTTATCGACCTTGTAATCCGCGCCTGAACACAACTCGTTGGCGCGTCGATGCCAGAGTCTCTTCACATCGTCCACATTATCATGGTCAGATCCATAGTAGGTTAATTGGTATTTGCCACTATCTAACTCTATCTCCTCGTAGCCTACTTTAAAGAACCCTGCCTCTCGTGGCTTGTAAGAACTGCAGCCACTGAAACTGGTTGCCGCGCACATCAAAATAATCAGTATCTTCACTTTCATTGGTTCATCCTTATGTTTTGGTTAAACAGCCCTGAGAATAGTTGTAAAAAGGCGTCATTTCATCCGTTCCGATAAAGACGGACAAATTTTAAGTTCCGTATTATCAATGTGTTATGAATTATGTAGGCTGTTGTATGGCTCTTTCTGAATTGGGTTGGCGTCATGCCCGTGCGTTTTTTAAATGCCTCATAAAAGGCTGTCTTTGAGTTGAAGCCAGACTCCATGGCGATATCAAGGACGCTCATTTTTGGGGGCTTTTGCAATAGGAGTGTCTCTGCTTCCTGTACTCGAAATTGATTAATAAAATCAAAAAAGCTTCGGCCAAACTGCTCATTGATGACTTGAGATAGATGATGAGTTGATACGCCTACTATTTTAGCCAACCTCGCCAACGTCAGGTCATTGATTAGATGTGGGCGCGTTTCAGTCATACATTTTTGAAGCAAGTCGGCTACTATTGGAGCTGCTTCTTTTGTCAGGCCCGACGAAGCATATTTCGTAAAAGTCGGGTTTGTAGAGGCCCCCTCCTCATCTTGTTGTTGAAAAATGCTGCCCTGCAGCATTCCTCGATAACCCAAGACAAAGAAACTCAATACAAGGCAAATATTCAGAACAATCCGAAAAGTTTCTCCAATCTCTAAAGGTTCTGATAAGAAGATATCAATCATATAAAATGCCCATAGGATCATCAAAAATATCAATAATGAACGCAGCCATTTCAGATTAACTAGTTTCAGACAGGAAAAATTATCTTCCACTATGGCTTGATGAAGCTTGAGTATCCGAAAACAGAGTATCAGGTAGACCAACATTTGAATAACTGCAAGCAAACTTGCAAATGAATCTGCAATAACGGCTATTGATAAAGAGCTGTTTGCATCAGTTGGCAAGTTATACATGAGCGCCAGCTTGTTTTCTCCTGACAATAACCAGGACGGTATTGCCAATACAACCCCTATCGCAAATATAGCAAAGTGCTTGATCTTGCTGCGGCTAGCGACATCAATATCAATTGCAGTTAATAGTCTAAGGTAATAATAAAATAAGGGGCCATATAAAAAATCCAACGGCCAAACCAGACCGATTAAATAAGGATATTGATAGAAGTAATAAGACTGAAAAAGAAACTCATCTATAAGTGAAAAACAGATAATAAGTAGAAATAAAGCCAAATATTTATTTGCAATATGGCTGCTAATATCTTTTGTAGCCAGGATCCCTGCAAGAAATAAACCTTGAGCTGCACCAATAAGATACAAAATAGAAAGAAAATCGATTTTAACGCTCACAAAATTTAAGTATAAGAAGAATAACCGCTATCACCCATGTATATCAAGGCAGAAAACTGGAGCCTGAATCATCCGTCTATCCGACCTCAATCTACCGGATTTTAGGTTGAATCTGCCCTATTTTATTCCAGTTCATATCATTATATCTTGTACGGCAATATTTCTAGATTGTGTTTTATAGTGATCGGCTGTTAGTACAAGAAAATTTTCAGAACTTGATAGAGCTTTTGAGAGTAATGATTGCTTATGTAGGCTTATATACAGAGCTACAGCATGAGCTTGGCAGTTTATAGATTTTTTGGGATTAAATTCTATGTCACTAAAACCATTATATTTAAGAACATCTGATGCCAATATTTCGTTTTGTACTAAAGCATTGATATATAGCCAATCATAAAAATATGTTCTTGGCACCAAAGGGAATGTTTTATTAAAAAACTCAAAGCATTTAAGATTTCCTGATTCCTTCAATCGGATATCCTTTTTTGCTTTTATTGAGTCTAATCCATATAAATCTACATATGGTCCGCCTCTCTCAAACACCTTACTTCCTTGAAATGCTGTCTCTACTGTAAATTTACTTCCCATTTTTTTATTTGTTATCACGAGGTTAAAGGCGCTCAACTGTACACCAATCTCGTTCTCCGATTTACTTGATATTTCCAATATGTTATTGATACCTAATTCGTGAGCAGTGGCATGTAATTCTTTTATGGATTTCTGCTTTTGAGATATAGCCATACCGGGATGCCATTTAAACTCTATGAGTTTTCCAGACACCCCCACATTAGTATTATTTGGAATAAATATCGGTCTGATAGCCATAATTATCTACCCATATAGCTCCTAGAAGCAAAATACCCTTTGTTTCTACTATGTTGAATGACCGCACGTTTCAATTGACAAAAATACCTGGACCTTCTCTTCCATAAACGCATCCCGCAGCAGCAACAGCACTGGTACGTAAAACAGGTTGAGGATTTCTTGAAGGAGTTTCCCGGAAAAAAGCTGCGAGACTTCTCCGCCGGGGATCTTGAGATGTATTTTCAGACTCTATCATCGGATTCTTCCTAGACTGCGTGGCAATATCGGCAAATAGTGGATGCTCTACAGCGGTTGTTTATTGATCTGACGTTGTCTCCTCTCCCCAAAACCCTGGATTGGGGGTATTGGAAAGAGGCTTTCGCTCAATTAAAACCCGAAAAGTCTGTTTTGTCCAAAGAGATATCTCCTGAGCAATGGCAACCAGTAGCGAGCCGAGTTTCAGACGGCCCTCGGGTGTTGCCGCTTGCTCCAGGATGTCGCGGATTTCCACTTCGGCGCTGCGGCCGTGCATGGCGGTTCGGACACGAATCGCCTGGTGCACCTCATCGGGGACGTTATGAATGGTGATTGATGGCATTGCTGGCATATTCCTATATTGATTGCCTTGGTATCAAGAATAGATCAACGCAAATTCGCCAAGTCAAGGCATGGCCGGGGTTGAGGGGCGAAACGCTCACAGCACCCAATCCACATTAGCAGTTATGAACCAACCTGTGAGCCTAAGAAAACAGCTCCGCTACGGTTTTCATGGGCAGATAGAACCGGATATGCCCATTATGGCGATCCAGTTCCTTAAACCTAAAAAAATCAGTTGACCGCTCCATTCTAATAGCAGGTTCCTGATTTTGATGAAAATAGTTTCGATGGCCATGGTCACCTACTGGGTGAATCACGCTACAACGTGAATGGCACGCTTGTGGCGGTGCATGGCGGCGTTGCAACTCCTTGGAATAGCGGGCTATTCCGCGTCGTTGCGTCTTGCCCTGTACCACCACAAGCGCACTCTTCACGCTGTCCAACTGATCTTTTTAGGTTCAATACAATGGCCTGATACTAAAATAGCAGCGATTGGCCAATCAATTGGTTCTGGCTTAGGTGGCATGCTTGAGAACTTGATTGGTCAGCATGGTCAGTCAAATGTTCAGGGTGCAATGAGTAATAACATAATGGGGTCTCTTGTGGGGCAGTTAAGTCAGGCGATTCAGTCTCACCCTGGTATCCCTCAATTTACCAGAGGTGAGATGTGTCAGGCATTGAGTCAGCTCAACAGAGCTGCCCAGCTGAGCCTACAACACCGGATTGTCAGCAGGATACTGACAATGCGATGGATGGCTTGATTGATAGTAACCGCCTTGCCGGACTGATAAGGAAAGATCTGAAAACAGATTAGGAAATACGAAGAATTTGACACTCACTGTTAAGAAATAGGGATGATATTATGATTCCAGCTATCGTTAAGCACAATATAGCATTGCTTTTAGCGTGTATTCTTTGGAGTATCACTGGTTGCGCAAAAAATACAGAAGAACCAATTGAAGCAACCAGTGTGGTACATGCTCAAACTATTAATATGTCGGCGCCTGTTGAAGTAAAACAAAAAACACAGACGATTGAAGCATATCTAACTGAATTTTCAAACTTATTAAAAACGAAAAACTGGGATGGGCTTGCCGATATAACCGCCTTCCCAATCGTCATTCGTGGTGAACTTGACGATGAAGGCTCTGTCGACATTGACCGTAGGATCTTCGTGAAATTTATCGGTGAGTTTTTTCAAGAAGAAGTTTACCTAACCATTAACGATGAATTGGTCGCCTCGACCTACCGTGATCTTATGGTCAAACCAATTGATAAGCCTATAATTAAAAATAATATTGCTGGTTTGCACGGTTTTCAGTTTTTAAAAAAGGGCCAGACTTGGAAGCTAAAACAAATTACAACTTATGTTCATATCGTGGAAAAATTCATGGAGTTAAACAATGAACATTTTTAAGACCAGAATCCGAGGTAATAAGGTTACTCAAGTTAAACTATTGCTGAACGGCCATCTCAGTCCTTTAATTAACATTAAAAACGACGGCCATTTTGGTAAGAATACTGAAATGGCTATAATGGCGTTTCAAAGGAAAAAAGTACTAACCTGAACATCCACTCTAAGAGACTTAGAACTCCGGGCAATACGGGCTGTTAGGATGGGTGTCCGGGTAATCCGTTACCCGTGATCAGGAAAATCTTTATAACTTGGCACGATAAAAAATTGAAAGAGCGTATAGAAACAGAAAAATAAACCGTGCACTTCTGACTAAGAGTGATGGCCCTATACTTCTTCTTTCTTAACTCATTTTATTCTCAAACTTCTAAGCCACTTTACGAGTCAGGGCTTTAACGCATCGCATCCATCTTCATCACCATTCTCACAGGCTTTTGTGTAGTAGGCCTTCTCCAGCTTGCTATCAGGTGCCCCACCCTCACCATACTCATACATGATGGCGAGATTGTAACAGGAAGCAGCGTTTTCAAATTCATCGCAGCCCTTCTGGTAGATAGCTCTGGCCTTGACCTGATCGGCCTTGATGCCTTTACCATTGCTGAACATGTAGCCAAGATTAAGGCAAGCCTCACCTTCACCCTCCTCGATTTCATAACAAGCCTTAGTCAAGTATTGCTTGGCAAGCAAGGCATTTTTTTCGACACCAATACCATCCCGATGAATCACACCTATATTATTGCACGAGCTTGCATCGTCGAGGTCACAACCCTTTTTATAAGCAGCGGCGCAAGCCTGCTGGTTCTTCTCTACTTTGTACTCCTCGAAATCAGGATCAATATAGATTCCATACCAACGACAGCCGTAAGCAGAATCCATCTGACAGGCCTTATTGTAGTATTCTAGAGCCTTGGCTTGGTCGTGGGGTACGCCATCACCTGTATCATAGGCATCGGCCAAATCCTCGCAGCTTACCTTGTCACCACGGTGGCAGGCTTCGATATCCGCCTTTACATCAGCAAGGGCTGGGGCCGCACAGAGGGCGAACAAGATCAGAATATGTTGAAATTTCATGGTGTACCTCTCAGAATCTCAGTCATGGCAAGCCTCCAGTTAACAAAGGTATGCTAATCCAAATATATTCAGCTTAGATTGAATATAGGGCAATTGCACTACAAAGGACTCGTTTTCGTGCATAATAGGAACTAATCGCCACAAAAATATTATTGCGAAGCATTTCGTTTTGATTGAGAAATTTAGCGAGCTCAGCGGTTATTGGATCCCCCTCACCCCGCCCTATTCCGCAAGGGGAGAGGGAGTGTACTGTTCGAGCGCATCGTAAACATCAGCTTACTGGGTGGCACCCAAGGGCTTGTTCATGCCAGGGTTCAAACCCCGCATCATGATTTTCGATCATGTGCCAATATTTGAGTGAGATATTCCAGGGTGTTTTTAAACCGATAGGTAACTCTTTTTAAATACGCTATAAAGTCCGTAATTGCGTAGGATGCGGTGAGCGGTGCGAACCGCATCAATAGTGCGGTGGCTCACGAACATCAACGTAGTGCGATTGCCCTACAGATCTCCCCAGGTAGAGGTCCGCACTCTCGATCTTATTTTCGGAGCTCAATACTGAGCCTATGCTTTCCCCTGTCAACGCTTAACCTTTTCCTTACGGATGTCGGCCCATGACTCGGGGTCTTGGCGGATCGCTAATCCTTACCAAGTAGCGGACTTTCACCGCCAATCTTTTGCCGAGTTATCTCGGCGCACTGACTGTCCTGGTACTACTGCAGAGTGTTCGGTGTCCGCTGAACTATTTGATAGATTCATTTTCTGCTAGCTCGGTTGCCATTGACCTTAACGCTCGATACTTCCCTCGAACATCGCCATAGATATCTTCCGAGCCATCGACTCCGTACCAATCGTAGTTCTGGATCGCGAAATCGCAAAATGAGACGATGTACCTTGCCATCGACGACCAACCCTATGGCTCTCTTTTCATTCGATCGAGCACGATATCCGGAAGCGCGAAAATAAACATCGCAATCATCGTTTGATTGGGCATTTTGAAGGTACCGAAACGCCGCGATTCCTACGTGCGTAAAATCGTGCACCATGCTTAAAGGATCAAATCGATAGAAACGCTATTCCGCATATCCGTGTTTAAGCGCTTGTTAAGCATTCATTCCTATTTTTCCAACTTATCTAGCATTAATTTACAGGCGAACTCAGTGGCTCTGTACAAAGTGCCACATTTTGTTGGCTCTGATACCTGAAATGCTAAATCAGACACAGCCCACTCGTTTTCATATTTATGAATATAAAGACAAAACCTCCAGGCTTTAATGCCATTTGGCCCATCTGGTAATTCTCCACCAAACACACCTACTGTTTCACCCATCACCCAATCTCGTTGTTTTGCGTATAACCCATTTTCTTTAAGGTACAAAACAGAATCATTTCTATTATTAATTTTTCGAATCATTTTCGATGCTTAACGTTAAAGCTTAACCGCGCCGCTTTTGGGCGTCGGCTGGAGCGCCTTGTTGGCAGCCGTCAGGACAATGCACGGACGACCATCTGAAGACACCCATCCAAATCTTGCATCAAAACAGACTATCTGGCAACCTAGACATGAACACCAGCAAAACTCATCAGATATCAAGGAGTGATATCATGCCAAAGCCACGGAAAACGCTCATCTCTCTTGAAGCTACACCCTACTATCACTATGCCTCACGATGCGTCAGGCGTGCCTTTCTATGTGGTAAAGATAAATTTGCCGGTAAAAGCTTTGAACATAGACATGAATGGATTCAAAAGAGACTGATTGAGCTTACTGGAATCTTCGCTATTGACCTCGCCAGCTATGCCATCATGTCAAATCACCTCCACACACTATTATATATCGATAAGAAAACAGCTGAGAGTTGGAAACCATAAGAGGTCGTTAAACATTGGCATCAGTTATTTAACGGTTCATTGCTCTCTCATCGATTTATTGATGGAGAGCCGTTACAAATCTCAGGCGTTATTAGATGAGAAGGCTATAATGACCTGTCTTACCTATATTGACCTAAATCCCATTCGGGTAGGTATCGCAGCGATACCTGAAAAATCGGAATTCACTTCAATAGCGGATAGAGCGGTTGAATTAAAACGCAGTATCAGCCTGAATGAGGAAGACCACACTAGACAGCCCTCTCATCTACACCCCTTTACTGGAAACCCTCGTGATGAAATGCCCAAGGGTTTAGCGTTTCATTTAACCGATTACATTGAACTGCTTGACTGGACCGGTAGAGCGATCTTAGAAGATAAGCGAGGCTTTATTTCTAGTGAGCAATCTCCGATGCTGGAGCGATTGCGGATCGACCCAAAAAACAGGCTCACCATGACACAAAAGGTCGAGAGTCAGTTCAAATGGCTGGTCGGTGCCATCAATGCTCTTAAAGCAACTTGCGAAAAGTTTGGTTATCGTAAAACTCCCAATGTTTTTATGTATGAGCTATTTTGAGTGGGTGTCTGGATTATTTTTGTCTGGATTATTCTTTCACAGAAACCAGTTTGTTTGTCTCAATATTTACTTCAACAGGTCTCCCTCCTATGCTTATTTTTGTAGTATTGCTACCGTTTGGAGGCAGTCCCAATGCATCATTACGTGTAATTATTTATGCACTAAGCGCATCGGCCATTTTAACAGGGTTATTTATCGCTAGACTCATTTTCTCTTCAGTCATGATTCCTTTTCATAACTAATGAAAATACCAGATTTTATAGTCTAAAGTGACCTAAAGATATCGCGCCTCATGCCGAAACACCTAGCATACAAACCTCTAGACAGACGGAACAACACACACTCGTTGAGGGAATGACATGAGGCGAATCAAAAGCAATGCCCAACTCCTTGGAATGATTTTCATACTACTATTCATTTGTAGCAATGGCTTCTCGCTTGGCTACGCTTAAATTAATCACTACTTCTATCTCACAAGCCGTGTTTTATTACATGTCAGAATTGACAACAATGCCAACGCATTATCTGGTTAGTAGCGATACTTTAGTATCATATTTATCCGTTATTACCATTTTTATTAGGTCGTTCAGATATAGTTATTCGTTAAAAGAAATGGAGTGAAAATGGCAAGTCTTGAAAAGCAGATAGAGGAGGAATTAACTCTATCTATTACTTACGCGGGATTCGTAGTTATAGCATACGAAAGCGTAAAAAGCATGATAGCTATTCCGATTAAGACTTTCTATAAAGACACAATATTTAGCGAAGGAAGACCATTTAGATCTTATGAAGAAGATGTAATGTCTAAGAATAAAAAACATTTTGAGGCATACCTTCTATACATTAGGTATTTTATGAAAGGAGAAACTTATGGATTTAATAGATAAATTATTAGAACTTGCAAGTCGGATACAAAGACAAAAAGATTCTGTTCTTACTGAAGAAGCGGCAAAAACTGCCTTTGTATTACCATTTCTGCAGGCACTTGGGTATGACATTTTTAATCCATCTGAAGTTATCCCAGAGCTTGCTGCAGATCATGGGGTTAAAAAGGGTGAGAAAGTAGACTATGCTATTAGCTTGGAAGAAAAAATTGTAATACTGATTGAATGCAAGCCAATTGGTGCTGATCTTGGAACTAAGCATGCAGACCAACTTTTTAGGTATTTTTCGGTTACAGATGCTCGATTTGGGGTGTTAACTGACGGAGTTCGGTATCTATTCTTCTCAGATCTTGAAAAAGAAAATTGTATGGATGATCGTCCATTTTTTGAATTCAATCTATTTCAATTCGGAGAAAGCCAAGTCGGAGAGCTCAAGAAGTTCACGAAAAATTCATTTAATTTAGACACAATCATAAGCACAGCTAGCAATTTAAAATACCACAAAGCTTTAGTGTCTGAAATTAAATCTGAGTTCGAAAGCCCATCTGAAGATTTAGTTAAGCTTCTTACAAGTCGCGTCTATACAGGAAGACATACACATCAAATTAAAGAGCAATTTACAGATCTCACTCATAGAGCGATGAAGGATTATGTACGTGAAATGGTTAACGAAAGATTAAAAACGGCCTTGGATACCGATAAGCACGAGCATTCGAATCCTACAGACCAACTGACAGCAGAACCTTCTCAAGAACAAGAAGCGACAAATAATGGCATAGAAACGACTGTTGATGAGCTTAATGGCTACAGAATCATTCAGGCCATTGGGGCAGAGATGGTTGATCCAGAGAGAATCGCCATTAGGGATGCGAAGAGTTACTGTGCAATTTTGCTAGATAACAACAATAGGCGTCCCATTTGTCGTCTTCATTTTGGTAAAACAAAAATGTCTATAACCGTTTTTTCCCATGATAATGAGTCAAAATTCGACATCGAAAAGGTAGTTCATATTTATCAATACAGAGAGTTAATTAAGCAAGCTATAACGCAATACGACAAGACGCTAAAATGCGCCGTATAACATTCGAGATAGAGCCGAATAGTTATTTGAACCTAAAAAGATCAGTTGGACAGTGTGAAGAGTGCGCTTGTGGTGGTGCAGGGCAAGGGTCGCTTCTGCACATCCATGTGCCGCCACAAGCGTGCTATTCACGCTGTAGCGTGATTCACATAGTAGGTGACCATAACCATCGAAGCTATTTTCTTTAAAATCAGATACCTGTTATTAGAATGGAGCGGTCAACTGATTTTTTTAGATTGAATTGCCCAGCTTACACATTCGCTTCACATTTTTTAGCGTAAGCTATGCACCGCTCCGGCCTGCCGCTTACTGCTGGAGTTAAGGCAAGAAAACCATGATAAATATTAAAGACATAGTTGAAAGAAACGATACGCGATCCGGGCGGGCATTTGATTTCTTTATCCAAGGCTTGATATTTCTGTCCATTATTACGTTTTCTATTGAAACGCTACCTAATTTAGTTGCTGGTAAAAGGGAGTTACTGCGAGCAGTAGAAACAATCATCGTGATTCTGTTCACGCTAGAGTATCTGATTAGAATATATGTATCAAACAGTAAGATCAGCTACATTTTTAGTTTTTATGGTCTTATTGATTTGATAGCCATTATTCCGTTCTACTTATCCACTGGCATTGATCTCCGCTCTTTGCGAATATTTAGATTGCTTCGCCTATTTAGGCTGATGAAGCTTTTTCGTTACAGCAAATCAATTCACAGATTTTCACGGGCTTTTTCAATCGCTAAGGAAGAAATTATTCTGTTTTGCATAGTCACAATCATGCTTCTATACCTTTCGGCGGTAGGTATCTATTACTTTGAAAATGAAGCCCAACCAGAAGCATTCAAGAGCATATTTCATAGTTTATGGTGGGCCGTTGCCACATTGACAACTGTTGGCTACGGAGACGTATACCCAATAACAATAGGTGGAAGAATATTTACGTTTACCATTTTAATGATCGGCTTAGGCATAGTTGCTGTTCCAGCAGGTTTGCTCGCGTCAGCACTATCAAAAGCAAGAATGGAGGAACAAGATGGGAATTAGATAATAGGGCAATGTATCTACAGTGATGAGAAAGTCGGTTTCTTGATCAAGGATTCCCCATTCAAGCACATATCGATAATACGTGGACACTCATCATTTAAACTTGTTGCAAATTCCTGAGCTTATTCCTTTTCCATGTGGTCTCCTTTGACCTCTAACGCTGCGGCCTGGGGTAATCCGAAGCAAAGCGTAGGTTTGTCCCTAGCAGCGCTTTATTAGCCATTTTTCCGCGTAAAAACATGAGCACCACCGCAATATAATGTGGAAAATCAAAGGCGGAATACAAATGATACCTACCCAAAGATACTGATATACCAAGTTATTAAGTGACAGCGTACTGCCAATAAAATATAGCGATATTGGAACTGCCACTAACATTGACGGCAACAAGGATAAGATAGAGCCTTTTATGGCGCTCAATACCGACTTATTCATCCAGACGACTGGAATCAAAGCAATGAACGTAATGAACCAACCTGCCCCAAAAGGTAGAGGAAAATAGTCTATCCAAAGTGATTTTGGAACAGTCTTTGAGAATAAAAACTGATAGGGAAAAATAACTATCGACAGCCCAAAAAGAATTTCACTACCTACCATTGCTAATTTTTCTCTTTGCACTCACTCCTCCATATATAGCTAACAGTTACGTTAACGAAATCACCTGTCTCGTTACTATTTTTCAAACACTTACTTATCAATATATGCACTCCCAAACTCACGGTATTGATTGATAATTTCCCCGACAATTTTGTAGTACTTCTCACCCGAAGGACTATCTTGACGAAGTATGACCTCACGATTAGGATATTCGTTTGCATAGTCTTGCAGGCACTCGACGAAGCCATCATGTAACTCAGGAAGAAAACCCCTTAGCGCAGCTAAACCTTCAACCACAAGCTTATGCGGCAGTGGGTCACCTGGAGTGCCAAGTTAAAACTCATTTTAACCAAGCTTCCAGTGAACAAGTCCCTCAGGTAGTTTTGCCTTACTACCAATATAAGTATAAGAAGAATAACCGCCATCACCCATGTATATCAAGGAAAAACTGGGGCCTGGATATGACTAAATCACCCGTCTAGCCGACCTCAATCTATTCAATCTACTGGATTTTCGGTTGAAACCGCCCTCTTCCACGGCCTTTCTGGTCTTCGCGCCGCCTCAACCTCGTGCCGGACTGTTTAATGAAGGTGATTTCTACAATCTGGAAATGCGCCTGGAAGTCGTGACGCAGTTAGATCGCCTGCGCCAAATTGGTTATTTAGGCTTTGAGTACAGCAACAGATCATCGTATCAGCTTCCCAATCTCCAACTCTCTCACAGTTATTAGCGGCCACTGGGCGTTCGTCAATATCTGTTCTGTTCGAAATGCCACTACGATTACGGGCTGAACCATATTGCTTCTGTAGGTTTTATTCTGGTGTCTCAGATGCGTATAAAGATCTCCACCAGACTGCTTGTCTGCAAGGATATACTGATAAATCGTTTCATGATGCAAATCGACAATACCATCCATTATAATGTCTTTCCTCAAGACTCAGGTGTTTATAGCTCATTTGCAGTCTCTGCTTTGTGTGGTAACTTTGCATTGTAACCCTGAGTCTTGACCTAATCGATCATGAGTTAGCGCTCAGTTACCTTCAGAGGTTATACACTTATTATACGAATCCGCGAATAATAATTTTAGATAAAGTTGATATATAAATCTGTCATTCCCAATTAGGCCTGTAGCCGGCTTCCATATAGTAAAGTGACATTGATCCTTCTCTGGTCGAAAGCCTTACCAAAGTGCATTGGTAGGGTGGCATGAAAGTAGCGGGGATCAAAGATCATTGCCCGGTTGCAGCGGTACGCTACATCTTGGTAACTGGCTCTCTGTTTCTTCAAAAAGGCGTACATAGTGTCTACATTCCTATTGTAATCAGAGAAATCCCAATCGTTTGGAGCAGGTTTGTCATAAACCCGTAATCCGCCACCCTTTTGTTCTGGGCTAGCCGAATCAGGGGTTATCCAAAAATTGATATTGAGCTGTGCAAAATCGGCATGGAGGTTAACTCCCTGACCATTTCCGTGGTGCTGGAAGGCCCAGGCCTGCGCCAGTGAGGCGCCAGGTGCCAAGCGATTCACCAATCGGGTTTCGAGTTCGTGTGCTGCACGCAGTAAGGTACGTGAGTGAAAGCCGGTTGGTAGAAAGGTTGCTTCATAACCTCGCTCATAAGAGCGGGTCCATACCTGTGAGTCCATCAGGAAGCCATGAAGTGCCATTAGGGCTTTCGGCGTCAAAAGGTCGTCGATCACTAAAAAGGGCACGGTTTGGTTACGGAATGTTTCCACTACCCCCTCCCAGTCTCTCTCGGCTAGAACTTCATCTAGTTGGGGCTCCTTAGCCTGTTGACGGTCAGCCAATAATCTGCACACAGCTTTCAAGGATGATGAACTAGGAGGCAGCGTGATCTTGGTAGCGTTTATTAAGTTGTCGTTCAGTATAGAAGTCAGAACCGGCGACAAAGCTGCCTGAGCATTCGGTAGTGTGCCTCGCCGATGCATCACCTCCATCTGATCAAGCATATGCTGCAGTTTTTGGCGTGGTACAGTCAAGGGTTGCTTTATAGAAGGTTGTAACTTAAGGTCATAGGCAAATTTCTCCGACAGTAGGGCATAGGCACGATCTAGCTTCCCGGCACGGTACTCAGCCATGGCCATGGCATAGTGCAGCGTAGGCGGTGATACTGCACGCATGGCTACAGCAAGCAGTGCCCGAGCATGCTCAAAGCGCCCAGCATTTGAGAGGACTGAGGCGGCGATTTCGATCAAACCTGGGTGCGATGGATGCTGTGACAGCAGGTTGAGAGTAGTCTTTTCAACGTCCGGTCGCTGAAGTGAGCTTAAAGCACGTGCTAGTGCGAATGCGCCCTCGGCATCTTCAGGCACTCGCTCCAGTAGATGGTAGGCGCATACTTCCACTGCGACAAAGTTACTTATTTCTTGGGCAAGCCTCAGTTTCAGACGAAGTTCTTCCAGCCCCAACTGCTCGTTTGAAATTTCTGATAGCTCGTTCCAGGCACAACTATGATCCCCTGACGCCTGAAGGGCTACTGCAAGATTGATTCTAGCGCTTGGCCCTGCAAAATCTGCATCGATAGCTTGGCGCAGAATTTTTACTGCTTCCGTTGGATTGCCGAGTTGATGTAGACAAACCCCTTCACCATTTAAGCGCCTTGCACGAAGACAAGGCTCTTTGACTTGGCGAAACGCTACCAGTGCTGCTTGGGCATCACCAGAGGCATGCCTGGCCTGGCCAGCATGTAGCCATACAACTGGAGACTGGGTTTGCATTGCTAATGAGTCAAAGAGCTTGCGTGCACCTGTGAAATTCTGAGTGCACATTTGATTTAGTCCTTTAAGAAAACATTCTCCTTCAGCACTTGTAGCAATTGGCTCTCGTCCTTCAAGTACTGCGCGATCGATTAATTCGAACTCGTTCATGCATAAGCCTCGATTCTATTAGCCATGAGTTCAAGCTATGTCTGGTCACTAATGGTCAAAGACACTATTTTCCACCACTATATCATCCGTAGTGCTCATTCCATTGGCAAGAACCACAAAACAATAGGTAAAGCCGCGCAAACTGTCAAACCGCGACACTCTTCCTTTCATTTTATTCCCGTCTTTGGAAAAATTTAATGTATAATTCTCCCACGTCCACTCGAAATTCCACTTTATGTTTTTATGTACGGGCTATTTTGAGTGGGTGTTTGGATTATTTTGCCGGCTATTGCGCGCCGTGCATGGATACACCCATGTCGCGGGCACATGGATGTGCAGGAACAACCCTTGCCCAGCACCACCACAAGCGCACTCTTCACGCTGTCCAACTGATCTTTTTAGGTTAAACCTCCGGCATTTGCGCCTTCATGCACAAGCGTTCCTCGCGAACCCAGGGTGGCTTAGGGGTATTGATCACCTGGAATTCAGGTTCCGTATTTGGACATTGAGGAGGTTCAGGTTTTCGAGTTGAAAACCTCATCCAGGGTTTGTGCGTTAAACAGACGGGTCGCCCATTGCTCAAGGGTTATTGCATCGGCCTGGGCGATCTTATCCAGGGCCCACTGTGGCAGCGGGCCGTACTTAACTTCCAGCATTTTGCAGAACATGGTCGATTCGCCTTCTTCCCGGCCTCCCTTCCAACCTTTCTCAATGCCTTTCTCAATGCCTTTTTCGATACCTTGCTCAAGGCTTTCCTGACGAATCGCTTGTTCCCATTGCTTGACTCTAGTGTGGTGCTTCATACAAATTGACGATTATAGCGTGACGGTTAGCCGCGTGCCGCCGGGAATGGCTTCTCCCTTTCCAAGGCGCGCAACAACGCGGATGACCGCTTAGCGTCTCGCCCGAAGGGAAGCCTGCTCAGGCCAGGAGACAAGGCGCAATGCGCAGGG
>JARRQF010000038.1:0-27569 GCA_037382065.1 Candidatus Thiodiazotropha sp.
GTGGCGGCACATGGCGGCGTTGCAACTCCTTGGAATAGCGGGCTATTCCGCGTCGTTGCGTCTTGCCCTGCACCACCACAAACGCACCCTTCACGCTGCCCAACTGATCTTTTTAGGTTAAACGCGGCATTGAGCCGTGGTTAAGTCGCTTCGGTGGGTTCCTGCTGCTGGCGGCCTGACGGCACCACTCACTTCACAGGCGATCCGGGCTGTGCTCTTTATTTGGCGGAGAGAGAGGGATTCGAACCCTCGATACGCTATTAACGTATACACACTTTCCAGGCGTGCTCCTTCAGCCACTCGGACATCTCTCCAGATTTTGGAGGCGCAAGGGTAAACTAGTTTTCAATTGAAATCAAATAGCTAGTGTGGTGTTTCATACAAATTGACGATGATAGAAGCCCGCTCAGACTAGGAGTCAAGGTGCCATGCGCAGGGAATGGATCGCCCTTTTTAAGCATGGCACGCTTGTGGCGGCACATGGCGACGTTGCAACTCCTTGGAATAGCGGGCTATTGCGCGCCGTGCATGGATGTGCAGGAGCGACCCTTGCCCTGTAGCACCACAAACGCATCCTTCATGCTGCCCAACTGATCTTTTTAGCTTAAAAGTTGCTACTGAACTCAGCAATCAGTGCATCTCCTTCCAATTTAAGGAAGGTTTCGACCCCGATATGAATCAGCTTTCTATGATCCCCAGATTCAAAATAGAGATCGGGATACTGCAATAGAGCCTCATCGACTAGGGTATCTATGCCGTAAGGCATGCCTGTGGGGGGCACGGATCCGGTTTCACAGTCGGCAAAGGCTGATTGCAGCTCCTCCTCTGAAATAAGAAATAGGTTACGCCCAGTGAGTTGGGTTATTTCATTGAGCTGAATATGATGGGTTGCTGGGATGACGGCCAATAGATAGCTCTCCTCATCCCCAAGCAAGACTGATTTTGCCATCTTTTCACCTGGGACATGGGCCGCTTCTGCGGAGTGTAGTGCTGAATCTGTATGCCGATGGTCAATGATCTCATACTCAGTTTCGTTATTCTCTAAATACTCTTGAAGTGTTATTGCTATTGCCATGATACCACCTCGTATATCGCTCCTATCTGATATTAAGAGTATAGTCCGCGTTTGATATTACGAATGCGGATTCCAGAATTAACAATCAGTATCACTTCAGATAATATGATGGCAAAAAGAAAGAAAAAATCTCAATCAATGGCCAAACTGGCTGATCGCCACCACCTCTATGAGCTCTCGGTTCAGTGTTCTGAGGCTGAAATCGACTTTGTCGATAAAACCTTCAAAAAGCTCCGGGGTCGCCGCGCATCGCACCTCAGGGAGGACTTTTGCGGTACTGCAAATGTCTGTTGCGAATGGGTACGGCGGCGCAAGGGTAATCAAGCCATCGGTATCGACCTGGATGGTGAGGTCTTGCAGTGGGGAAAAGAGAATCAACTCGCTCGGTTGAAATCTTCACAGCGTAAGCGCATTACTCTACTTAAGGAGAATGTGTTGTCGGCTAAAACTGAGCCAATGGAAATTATCTCGGCCATGAATTTTAGTTATTGGCTGTTTAAAAAGCGCACTCAACTCAAACGTTATTTCCAGCAGGTATTCCAACAACTGACCGATGACGGTGTACTTTTCATGGATGCCTATGGAGGTTACGACTCTTATAAGGAGATTATCGAGGAGCGTGAAATCGAGGATGGTGAGAGCCAGTTTACCTATGTCTGGGAGCAGGAAAAATATGATCCAATCAGTGGCAATCTGATCTGCCACATCCATTTCGATTTTGAAGATGGCTCAAGATATGAGAAAGCCTTCAGTTATGACTGGCGGCTCTGGAGTCTGCCTGAAGTGAAGGAGTTGCTGGACGAAGTGGGTTTTAAAAGGGTTACTTTCTATTGGCAAGGATTCGATGATGAAGGTGAACCAGACGGTGTCTTTGTACCGGTTACCGAGGGTGAAGCCGATGCTGGGTGGATTTGCTACATCACGGCTGAGAAATCGTAGCAGTAAAGCCTGAGCAATAATCTCGCACAAATCTGGCAATGGCTGAAATATCATTGAGATCGAGCTGCGGTAGAGGTATCTCTTGCTCAATGGCTGAATCACTCGCAACGGCAATCACTGAGCTGTCCTGAAGGAAAAGCAGTGGCTTGTGAAGCGATGGCCGGTGAAGTTCTATTTTGGGAAATGGCAGGTGGCGAAAACCCTCTACCAAGACCAGATCCAGCGCTCGGCAATCGATTCTCTCTAATAACTCGGGAAGCTCTGGTTCTCGTTGTTGTGGCTCATCAACCATCAATGCCCAATGCCTTGAGGATGCCAGTAATACCCTATCTGCACCGGCCTTGCGCAGCTCATAGCTGTCTTTCCCTGGGTGATCAACCTCAACTTGATGATGGGCGTGCTTAATAACTCCCAACCTCACTCCCCCATCGCGCAGTAGGGGAATCAGTTGTTTAAGGAGTGTCGTCTTGCCAGTGCCACTGTAAGCTGCAAAACCAAGTAGTGGAATTGTGGTAGAGAGCATCGAGATTGCTCTTAGGCTCCGTTGTGTTTCATGCCATGAATCATGATAATCAGATCCGCAGCATCACGACTGATACCCAGTTCATTAACCAACTGCTCTGGACCTGCACCATTATGCACCATTTTAATAGCATCACTGTATGGTGGCTCCCCTGACTGACCCGACTGTTCGATGTTTTCCTGTCGTTCCTCAAGGTCCCGGCTCTGTCGCTCCAATCGATTCACTCGTTTATCAACTCCAACAGCACTTGAACAGAGTGCTGCAACCGTCTGTTTGAGCGTAAGAATATCTCTGCTCTGCTGCACCATAAGCTCCTGGTGCAGACGCCCCTTATAGAACAGGTAAAACACGAAACCCGCCAATAGAAATAGAAGAATCAGAGGCAAGAAAAGAAACCAGAATAGTGTTACGCTATCCGCCATAATGTAACCAGGCGTTAACACCCACCCAAATAGCAGGAAACAGACTCAGTTCAAGCATACTCATCAATATGCGGCTTTTCATCTTGCTTATCCTGGGTAGGCTTTCTCTGCTCCTGCTGCTCATCTTCATCAGGCTTTTTAGGGCGCTCACGGCGTATAGGCGGCTTCGTAGGCGTAACCGGATAGAGTGGATTAAGTGGATTCTGTTCTCCAATTTCAGGCATGTCTGGCACCCTGTATAAAAGCCATTCTACTATTTAACCTAAAAAGATCAGTTGGACAGCGTAGGGCAAGGGTCGCTCCTGCATATCCATGCACGGCGCGCAACGACACGGAATAGCCCGCTATGAGACAGTTCGTTAATACATACTGATTTCCTGCCACTCTTCATCGGTCAGTAACTTATTCAGGTCGACAAGTATCAGTAATCTATCTCCCTGAGTGGCGACACCCTGGATGTAACGTGAACTCTCCTCAGTACCAACATTCGGAGCGGCATCAATCTCACTCTCACGCAGCTCAACCACTTCCGCTACAGCATCCACCAGGATACCCACAACCTGCTTTTCTGATTCAATCACAATAATGCGGCTTGTATCATCCGGTTCTGAGTATGAGAGACCGAAGCGTTTGCGGGTATCGATAACAGTCACCACATTGCCACGCAAATTAACGATGCCCAAAACATAGCTCGGCGCACCAGGAACTGGCGCAATCTCTGAAACCCTCAGCACTTCCTGAACCTGCATGACGTTAATGCCATACACCTCATCCATTAGGATAAAGGTTACAAATTGTGTCAGTGGACCGCCGCCACCCTCTTCATCTTCAATACTCATTATCTACACCTCTATAGCTTATCGAGTCTTATTTTCTTTGATGAAGCCGCAAGCAACGCCATTACCCCATTAATATCAAGCAGCACACTCAACTCCTGAATGATAATGCCGGCATACCAGGGTCTTGTTTGGCCACCACCTCGCCAGCGCACACCGTCTTTATCTATCGTCAACGTAGTACTAATACTATCCACCGCTAAAGCGCAGTTTCCATTACCGATCAGCAGCAGGTGTTGCGGATTGATAACCTCATCCCCTGTCAGTCGTTCGGGCATCAATAACCGAGCCGTGTCGATGACAATAACCTTAACATCCCGGTGGATGACCACTCCCAATGACCAGATCGGCTGCCCAGGCAACTGAGTCGCTTCTCCAGCATAGCTGAGAATCCCCATCAATGAATTGATTGGG
Source organism: Candidatus Thiodiazotropha sp. (assembly GCA_037382065.1). Taxonomy (GTDB): domain Bacteria; phylum Pseudomonadota; class Gammaproteobacteria; order Chromatiales; family Chromatiaceae; genus Thiodiazotropha. The sequence goes on from JARRQF010000038.1 coordinate 4,210, forward strand.
ACCCCCAATGTAATCCCGTTTACCTTGAACAACAGCACTTGAAAACCATTTTCCGCCCAATCAGGCACGATCGATAGCCGTTGCTGTTGCGTCTCAACCGCCTTGATTGCTTCCGGCTCAGGGGCTAGCTCAGTTTTTGTTTGTTCTTCAATCTTGATATCGGCATGCGGTGAAGGCTCTTTAACCCTAACCTTAGGGGATACCTCTACAGGGGCGTGTTCAATCTCGGATAGCAATGTGTCGAGATAGCTGGTTAAGGCATGGTCCGGCTCAGCAATCTTTGTCGCATAATGCTCCACCTGGGGTTTATCTGGCAGTTTTATTCTCATCCTACTGCCTCGAAACTCGAAAGCGGTTCCGATTCACCGAGCAGGTCCTGTAGCAACTTGGCATAAGCCACCACCCCGCGACTTCGTGGCGCAAACAGGGCGGGAGGAATACCCGCCTTACTGGCTTCACGAAACAGGGTATCGATCGGTATCACACGCTGCCAGAGGTGTTCAGGATAACTCTCACGCATCACTCTTAGGCTATCGATAGAGGCACGGGTACGGCGATCGAACATGGTGGGTACAATCTGATAAGGCAAGGGAATCTGCCGCGATTTGGTTATCATATCAAGCGTATGCAACATGCGCTCCAAACCCTTAAGTGCAAGAAACTCGGTTTGAACAGGAATGATCAGTTGTTCACAGGCCGCTAGGGCGTTGATCATCAATACCCCTAGGATAGGTGGACAATCGAGGATAACGTGATCATACCGCTCCTTAAGCTTGCTCAAGGCCTGTTTAATGACCAAGCCCATGCCATCCATCTTACCTGCTTGACGATCCAGAGTAGCCAACGCCATCTCAGCTGGCATCAGATCAAGCCCTTCCGTACCTGTCGGATGAATCAGTGACATAGGATCAATGGCCTGATTTTGTGAGACACCCCGAAACAGCGTGTAAACACTCTCTTCAATGGCATCGGGATCATATCGAAAATAGCTGGTCAAAGAGGCATGTGGATCGATATCGAGCAGTAGGGTACGTAATCCCTGTTCGGTGAGTAACCCACCAAGAGATACTGTAGTGGTGGTCTTTCCCACCCCTCCCTTCTGATTGGCCACTGTCCAGATTTTCACTGGCGGCTTCCCGGAAGATTGATCACACTATCCTCTTCACTCCCCATTCCAAGGATCACCAGAGTAACGCGGCGGTTCTTCGCCCTCCCCTTTACGGTGGTATTATCAGCCACGGGGCGATATTCTGCGTAACCAACAGCCGACATCCGCTCTGCCTCAATGCCTAAACGAACCATCAGATGCACAACACTCGCTGCACGAGCTGCAGAGAGTTCCCAGTTAGAGGGAAACTCCTCTGTATTAATCGGGCGGTTGTCTGTGTTGCCTTCAACTTGAATCTGATTGGGTACTGAGGCTAATACTTGGCTGATCCCTTTCAGTGCAATAACCGCAGCTCGGGAAAGGTGGGCACTGGCACTGGCGAAGAGCATTTTATCTTTCATGTTAACCACCACCCGATCTTCGCTGAAGCTAACATCCACCAGGTCCTGCTCAATATAGTTACTCAGCATATCTTCAATAGTGGCTGCTAAAAAACTGAGTCTCTGCCTTTCATTCTTCGGTATCTCACGGACCGATTGATCGATCCCCATATTGATTCCCATCCCTTGGTGTTGGCCACTCTCGGTCAATACACTCTCTTTCCCCATATTGGGTGACTCACCTGAGGTTCGTGCCAGTTCACCTACCTGGATAGGTTGCAGGCTACGATATGATTCTTGAAAGGCTTGGGTAAATGTCTGCGAGAGCACTCGGTATTTCCCCTCATTAACGGAAGAAATTGAGTACATGACAACAAAAAAGGCAAACAGCAAAGTCACAAAGTCTGCATAGGAGACAATCCAACGCTCATGATTGGCATGCTCTTCTTGACGTTTGCGCCTTCTAGCCATGCCTAACACCTATTGACTGGGTGAGTCATCGCGCTGGCATTCATTGGAGAAACCCCTTAAGTTTGGTTTCAATACTGCGCGGGTTGTCTCCCTCAGCAATTCCAATCACCCCTTCAATAACCAGCTCTCGAAATTTGGCGATATTTTCTGACTGGGTTTTGAGCTTTGCAGCTATGGGCAGCAGAAACAGATTTGCCAGCCCTACACCATAGATGGTTGCCACAAAGGCCGTTGCAATGCCACTGCCCAGTTTGCTCGGATCAGCCAGATTCTGCATTACATGAATTAATCCCATCACAGCCCCAATGATGCCAATAGTTGGCGAATAGCCTCCCATCCCTTCGAACACCTTGGCGGCCTGTAGATCATGCTGTTCGCTAGCGTCCACTTCCATTTCCAGAATATCGCGTAATGCATCGGGCTCACTGCCATCAACCAAGAGTTGCATGCCTTTGCGGATGAAAGGATCTCGCTCTTCATCAGCAATCGTTTCCAGCCCCAGCAAACCCTCTTTTCTTGCGATATTGCTCCATTTCACAAGCTTGTCGATAGTACTGCGCATATCAAGTTTTGCTGGTAGAAAAACACGTCCAGTAAGACGCAGTGCATGCCAAAACACCGGAACAGGAGTCTGCAGAAGAATCGCGCCAGTCGTGCCACCAATCACAATCACCATAGCGGGACCATTGATCAGTGAGTCAACATGTCCTCCTTCTAACCAATTCCCTCCCAGAACCGCTAAAAAGGCGACTAAAATACCGATAAAGCTAAGAAAATCGACCCTCATTTCAATCTCGCTATCAATGGCCCGATCTCTTCCAGGCTCACAACACGATCAGATAGCCCCGCTTTTTCAACAGCTTGCGGCATACCATACACCACGCAACTTTTTTCATCCTGGCTCCAGAGGGTCGCCCCCTTCTGCTTCAACTGTTTGGCTCCCTTCGCGCCATCTGAGCCCATGCCTGTCAACACAATACCCAAGGCACGATCTTGATAGCTCTCAGCCACAGAGGAGAGCAAAATATCGACACTAGGGTGATAGATCTCTCCCTGCAAAGGCTCGCTGATCCTCAGTTGATAGCCCCCTGCGCTGCGTTCCACCCGCATCTGCTTCCCCCCTGGCGCAATCAGTCCCAGCCCAGGCTTCAGCAAATCACGATCCACAGCCTCCCTAATCTTAATAGAACAGACCGAATCCAAGCGTTCCGCATAAGTAGTCGTAAAACTGCCGGGCATATGTACAGCGGCAATCACTGGCAATGGAAAATTATGTGGTAGCACGCTCAATACCTGACGCAATGCCACCGGCCCCCCCGTCGAGGCACCGATAACTACCAACTCAGGACTTTTAGCAAGCTTTGGGGCAAATTGAGCCGCAGAGATCACATGTGCTGGCTGATACCGATAATCATGAAAACTGGTGCGACTCATAGACAGTGAAGACCTACCTAAGCCACGCACCCGCTCTAGCAATTGCCTGTTGGCTTCTTGAACACCTGAACTCCCTATCTCCTTAGGCAGAAAGTCCATTGCGCCTGCGTCCAATGCATCCAGAGTCTCTTTGGCACCCTCCTTGGTTAATGCTGAAAACATTAGGATACAGGTTGGCGCCTCTTCCATAATCTTGCGGACGGCGGTAATCCCGTCCACAATGGGCATCTCCACATCCATGGTAATCACATCGGGCTTCAAAACCTTGGCACGCCTGATCGCCTCTTCGCCATTTACCGCAAACCCAACTACTTCAATGTCATTCGCAGGGAGTAACGCCGCTGATACACGGTTTCGAAAAAATGCAGAGTCATCGACAATCAATACTCGCAGTTTGGCGACCATAGTCTCTCTTCAATGTCTTTGTGCCAGGCAGCAATCCCTTTACTTTCCGCCACACCGTCAATGGCAGGTTTATCAATATTTACTAACGTATTTGCGCATCAAGCCGGGTACATCCATGATTAATGCAATTTTACCATCTCCCGTGATTGTTGCGCCGGCCATGCCATCCAACCCCTGTAATAAGGCACCCAGGGGTTTGATCACTACCTCTTCCTGGCCGATCAAATGATCAACAACGAGACCAATCTGAATATTCCCAACATTAACGATCACGACATGTCCTTTGCTCTTCTCTTGATCGGTCATCGGATTTTGCGGTATCAACCAATTCCGTAGAAAAAACAGCGGCCGGGCACGCTCACGAACCATAATGGTCAATTGACCATCCACCACATTGGTGCGTTTGAGGTCCAGATTAAAGATCTCCACAACACTGGCCAGAGGCAAAGCAAAAGGTTGTTCACCTATCAGTACCATCAGAGTTGGCAGAATAGCCAGAGTCAGGGGCAACTTGATAGTAATAAGGGTTCCTTGCCCCAACTCAGAATCGATCTCGACAGATCCGTTCATCTGGGCGATGCGCGTCTTCACCACATCCATACCGACACCACGCCCAGAAACATCGGAAATCTCGGCCTTCGTGGAGAAACCTGGTGCAAAAATAAGATTGAAGCACTCTTTGTCATCCAATCGAGCGGCTGCTTCGCTGTCCATCATGCCCTTCTCAATCGCCTTCTGACGCAATACTTCAGGGTCCATACCCTTACCATCATCAGCAATTGAAAGCAGAATATGGTCGCCTTCTTGGGCGGCAGAAAGCAATACGGTGCCTCGTCTTGGTTTACCGTTCGCCTCACGCTCTTCAGGTTGTTCAATACCGTGATCAACAGAATTGCGCACTAGATGCACCAGTGGATCGGCCAAGGCCTCTACCAGATTCTTATCCAGGTCGGTTTCCTCTCCCTTCATTTCCAGATCAATCTCTTTCTTCAGACTTCTGGCTATGTCACGTACCACACGAGGGAAACGACCAAAAACCTTTTTAATCGGCTGCATACGGGTCTTCATCACCGCCAATTGCAAATCTGCAGTGACCACATCGAGATTACTCACCGCATTCGAAACTTCTTCATCGTTCAGTGTGGCCTTCAAGGTTGCCAAGCGATTACGCACCAGAACGAGCTCCCCTACCATGTTCATTATGTCGTCAAGACGTTGTGTATCAACGCGCACAGATGTCTCGGCAGGAGGCTTAGCTGGTGGGGGTTTTGCTGGAGCTGGCGGGGGTTTCGCCGGAGCTGCAGCTGGTTTGGGTTGCTCCGTTGCGGTAGGAGTCGATTGTGGTTTGGCAGCGGGCTTGGGTTTTGCCTTAGCCTCTGGTTTCTTCTGGTCTGCCGACTGCGCTTTTGGCTTTGCCGTACGCTTACTCGCGGCCTTTTTAGTTGTCGTGGATTTCGCCTTCGTTGGTTCGGCTTTCGCTACTTTGCTTGGATCAAACTTGCCTTCTCCGTGGATCTGATCGAGTAGCGCCTCAAATTCATCTTCACTAATATCATCACTGGATTTATCTGGCTGTTTGGCCTTGGCTGTATCAGCTGTCCCCTCCTTTTTTAGCTTTTGCGGTTCAAAGCTCCCTTTACCGTGAATCTGATCAAGCAGATCTTCAAACTCTTCGTCAGAAATCTCGTCACTTTCAACTGAAGTGGTCTTTGGCTCCTGTATTTCATCAAGCAGCTCTTCAAGTTCGTTCTTGGCTGCATCCGAGTCATCAGCTTCAGCTGACACTTCTGGTTCGTCGTCTGCTTCAGCTGATACTTCCGGTTCATCATCTGCTTCAGCTGTCTCCTCTTCCTCAGCAGGTATGGCTAAACGCTTCAGACGTTGGATCAATTCGGGGTTGGCATGATCAGGCATCACACCCTGACGCACTTCCTCGAACATGGCATTAACCACATCTAAAACCTCAAGCACCGAATCCATTAAATCGGGCGTGACGTTACGTTGTCCTTGACGCAAGATATTAAATACATCTTCAGACTTATGACAAACCTCTACCAAAGGATCAATAGCAAGAAATCCTGCTCCGCCTTTGATGGTATGAAAACCACGAAATACGGCGTTGAGTAGGTCGAAATCTTCAGGTTGCTGCTCCAAATCAACCAGTTGCTCACTGAGCAATTCCAGTATTTCACCCGCCTCGACCAAAAAATCCTTAAGGATTTCGTCGTTGACATCGATGCTCATCTAACACTCCCGGTAGGATTACCGAACTTTCTACGATATTTACTGATATATCGGTCTTAAACCAAATAACTAAAATCCAAGACTGGAGAGCAGATCATCCACATCATCCTGATTGGTTACTTGATCTCCCTGGTCGAGACCTGGTATTGCAGGACCCGCTAATTCTTCTTCGTTTAGTTTCTCACCCTCATCGTCCCTTTTATTTCCCGTGATACGAACCAACATCACGAGCTTCTCTTCTACATCGTGAACTAATGTGATCACCTTTCGGATGATTTGCCCAGTGAGGTCCTGAAAATCCTGAGCCATTAATACTTCGGAAAGATTTTTATGGAGCGTGGCAGCATCCTCCTTTGATTTTGCCAAATACTCTGATAAAGATAGGCTAAGATCTTTAAAATCATCTTTATTCAGCATACGTGAGCGCAATAGCTCCCACTGATCAAATAACTCAGCAGACTGCTTCTCCATATCTTCAATAAGCGGCAAACTCTCCTCAACTGCCGTCAGAGTACGATCAGCCGATTGTTGCGTCATGGTGATGACATAGGAGAGACGTTCCTTGGCATCTGGTATTGCAACGTTTGTCATATCATTGATTTTCGCATCAAGTAAAAAACCATTGATGGCATCATGCAGCTCACGGGTCAGACGCCCGACTTCGATAAAGAGTTGGTCACTATTTCTTGCAGGTACTAATGTGGCGATCAGCCGATCAGCCTCCATTTCTTCGCCTGCTTCCAAACTGGCGACTATAGCTTTGGCCACCTCTAAGCGCTGCTTATTAACCTGATTTTGCCCCATCCTAACAGACTCCTGGCATTCTTGGATTAACCCACCCGTTCGAATATTTTATTGATCTTCTCTTCCAGGGTTGTTGCAGTAAATGGTTTCACAACATAGCCATTCACCCCGGCTTGAGCTGCCTCAATAATCTGCTCTCGCTTCGATTCTGCCGTCACCAGCAAAACAGGAAGCTTAGCAAGACTTTCATCTGCACGAACGGCCTTCAGCAAATCGATCCCTGTCATACCAGGCATGTTCCAGTCCGAAACGAGAAAATCGAAATTCCCATTCTGCAGCATTGGTAGAGCAGTCAATCCATCATCTGCCTCTTGAGTATTATTAAAACCAAGATCACGTAACAGATTTTTGATTATTCGCCGCATCGTAGAGAAATCATCCACGATAAGGATCTTCATATTTTTATCCAAAACTATCTCCCTCCTGTGTTTTGCCGATTAATTTTAATTTCGACGCAATCACAGGCCAACCAATTACTCATCGTCGCGCACCAAAGAAAGCCAGTCAGTCAACCGGGAGCGCAAGCGCAAGGTTGCCTGACTGTGTATCTGACACACCCGAGATTCGCTAACACCCAATACATGTCCGATCTCCCTAAGATTCATCTCATCGTCATAGTACATGGCAATTACCAATCGCTCTCGTTCGGGCAGACCAGCAATCGCATCAGCTAAGGCCTGTTTAAAGGCGTCTTTTTGAAGCCCCTCAAAGGGACCATCTATAGAGTTGCCTTCACGAGCCACGGAAAAACCATCGCTGACAGCCGTCAATTCATCCAGACTAAAAATCCGGCACCCAGTGGAATCCCGTAATATCCGATGGTAATCCTGCAGACTCATATCCAGTGCATTGGCGACTTCCACATCCCTGGCATCCCTGCCCTCGTTATTTTCAATCTCTCGCATCGCCTCGGCCACCATGCGCGCCTTGCGATGCACAGAGCGTGGGGTCCAGTCGCTGCGCCGAATCTCATCCAGCATGGCGCCACGAATGCGAATTCCCGCGTAGGTTTCAAAACTGGCACCTTGCGTGGGGTCGTAGTTTCTGCTCGCTTCCAGCAACCCCAGCATACCAGCTTGAATGAGATCATCCGATTGCACATTGGGTGGCAACCGGTTCATCAGATGGTAGGCTATTCTTTTTACCAAACCGGCGTGTTGATCCACCAAATCATTGTAGTTCTGCTGCTGTTGCACGGCGGTGTATGTCGCTAGGCCGTTCACCGTCATAATTCCCCATTTTGGTTAGAAAATTGGATCAGACGTTCGACGAAAAATTGCAGGTCTCCACTAACTCCGCTAGGTACAGGCCAATTATCGGCCTTTTTGGCCAGATTCTTAAATGCCTGCGCTGCGCGTGAGCGAGGATAAGCCTCAACCACAGGTCTTTGGCTCTTAACCGCTTTGCGTAACTGCTCGTCATATGGAATGCTACCCATATAGGTAAGCATAACGTCCAGGTACTGATCGGTTACCCGGCACATCTTATTGTATAGGTCTCGTCCTTCCTGCACCGTTCTGACCATATTGGCCAGAATACGGAATCGGCTGATACCATGCTCGCGATTCAATAACTTAATAATAGCGTAGGCATCAGTAATTGATGCGGGTTCGTCACAAACAATAACAATCTGCTCCTGGGCAGCACGACTAAAACTAATCACAAGATCGGAAATACCGGCTGCCGTATCTATCAAGAGCACATCCACATCATTCGCCACTTCACTGAATGCATGAATCAAGCCGGCATTTTCCGCCGGCGTCATCTCCGCCATATGTTGCATGCCTGAAGCCCCTGGCACCACTCGCATTCCCTTTGGGCCGGGAACAAGGATCTCCTCCAAGGAGCACTCACCACACATGACATGGGAGAGGTTGCGGTCAGCGTGCAGGCCAAGTACCACATCCAGATTAGCCAACCCCATATCAGCATCCAATAACATGACTCGACGCCCCATTTCTGCTAGTGCAACTCCCAGATTAGCAGAGATATTGGTTTTACCCACACCACCTTTGCCACCTGTCACAGCAATTACCCTCACTGGCTCAGGATTAATCATCCTGCGCAACCCGGTTGCCTGGTCTTCGATATGCTCAGACATTTGCATGTTCACTCACTCCACCAAAGGCCATTGCCAGATACTCCTCATCAGCTTGATATTCCGCCTGTTGAGTTAATTCAATAGCCTGTTTTAACAAGATTTCAGAACGGGCAATCTGAAGATCCTCAGGAACCCGCTGGCCATCTGTCGTATAAGCCAGGGGCAACTTGGCTTCGATTAAAGCCGATAGAACCCCTCCCAAAGAAGCGCCTTCATCCATTTTGGTTAATACCACCGCGACAGGGTTAATCGCCCCAAATGAACGGATCGCATGGCTGAGTGCCGATCGCTGGGTGGTAGCCGAAAGGGTGAGCAAAGACTTAACAGGGTGATTACCTTGATGCAACAGAGCCAATCGCTCTGTCAGTTTAATATCCCGCTGTCCCATCCCTGCGGTATCAATCAACACCAGACGTTTATCAGCAAAGCCATGTAGTGCGCTGCTCAGCTCTTCAGGTGAGGTCACGCTACGCACCGGAACATCCAGGATACGGCCATAATTCTGTAACTGCTCTTGTGCACCAATGCGATAGCTGTCTGCAGAGATCAAGGCCAGATGACGATTGCCATGACGCAGACAAAACTTAGCGGCCAACTTGGCGATGGTCGTGGTTTTACCAACGCCTGTAGGACCAACCAGTGCCAGGATGCTGCCACTAGAAAGAAGATTGTCTGACACTATGGGCAACTCACGACTCAGATGATCCAAGGCCTGTCGCCAAGCTTTTTGTGGGGATTCAGCATCTTCCACCCGGTAGGCTAACTCACGACAATGGCTAGCATCCAAGCCAAAACCCATTAACTGACGCATCAGCTCCTGAGTTTGAGGACGCCGATGGCCAAGATCCCGCCAAGTCAACTCCGAAAGTTCGTTCTCCATCATCCGGCGCAATGCCTGCATCTCTTGGCGCATCTCTCTAAGCACCGGATCCTGACTCCACTCTACTTTGGGCTTATCCAGACCCTGCGCCGAATCGAATGCAACTTTTCGATTCTCAGTCTGAGATTTAGGTTTTTTTACAGAATCACCAAACCTTTTATAAATTGATGGGGGAGGAGTTGGCTTGACAGGTGATGCGGGGTTATGGGACTCAATGGAGGTAGGTTCGGTACTGTTAAATGCAGACTCGTCATAATCAATCGCGGCGACCAACTCAACGCCCCCCTGTACGCCTTTATTCGAGAGAATAACGGCATCCGCTCCTAAAACCTCTCTGACCTGACGTAAAGCCTGTCGCATGTCAGAGGCAAAAAAACGTCTGATTTTCATAATCCGCACTCTCCAGCGATCGCCCGATTACGAGCTTGCGCTTGTCAATCTTCTCATCTACTCTTCGGTTAAGGCGGCTGGTTCTCCTGAGCACAATCCATCAGGGTTTTACCAACCAGCCCATCTCCCTTTTAGGTTCCAGATATCTTTATGCAATAACTGTTCCAACTAAAAAGAAGAGCCTAGTATAATTATTTCATTTTATTTATCAGTATGTTATAAAATGTAATCTGGCGTGACGACATTCCATTTCATGATGATAAACGCCGAGCTATTGACTCCTGGCGTCACTAGCCGCCAAGGTTCTGGCGGTGCCATCGGCATGGCGATTCATGAGCGAAAATAGTGTTAAGAACTACCAATCGTAGAGATCACTTTGATCTGGCGATTATCTGGAATTTCATTGTAAGAGAGGATATGCATACCAGGTGCGGCATGTTTAGCGAACCTGGCCATCCACGAGCGAATCGGCGCTGCCACCAGAAGTACGCCCTGCTGTCCTTGAGCCTCCATGGCCTCATGAGTCTTTGCCAAGGCGTCCTGCAACCGCTCTGCCAATCCCGGTTCAAATCCAGCCTGACCTCCCTCTGAGGCTTGCAAGGTTCTTTGCAGTAACTGCTCCAATCCAGGATCAAGTACAGCTACCGGCATCTCCTCATTTGTGCCGATGAGTTGCTGCACAATTCCGCGAGATAGTGCTACCCGAACAGCGGCGGTCAATACCCCAGGATCTTGGCTTCTATTCGATTGCTCTGCCAACGATTCAGCAATCGTACGGAAATCACGAATCGATACATGCTCAGCCAGCAAATTCTGAAGTATCTTGGTAACAACGCTAAGCGATAATGTTTTGGGTACCAAATCCTCCACGAGCTTGGGTGCGCTACGCGCCAACATATCAAGCAGCTGCTGCGCCTCCTCATGCCCCAACAGCTCATTGGCATGATTTTGCAAAATCTCGCTCATATGGGTTGCCACAACGGTACTGGCATCCACCACTGTGTAGCCGAGAGTCTGAGCATGATCCTTCTGCTCAGGATCGATCCAGACGGCATCCAGACCAAAAGTAGGGTCTTTGGTGGGCGTTCCCGGAAGTTGACCAAATACCTGCCCAGGATTGATTGCCAGTTCCCGGTCGGGAAAAATATCCGCCTCGGCCGATGAGACGCCATTGAGCAAAATTCGGTAACTATTGGGTGACAGATCGAGATTATCACGAATATGCACCGATGGGATAAGAAATCCCAGATCCTGGGAGAGCTTGCGCCTGACGCCCTTTATCCTATTCATCAATTGCCCACCTTGGTTACGGTCTACCAATGGGATCAATCGATACCCCACTTCAAGACCGACTAGATCCACAGGCTGAACATCATCCCAACTCAATTCACGTTGCTCAGGTGACTCTACCGGCTCTTCGATAACAGGCTCTTCGACCGGTTTCAGATTGCGCTGCGAAATCATCCAGGCTCCTATTCCCGCTACAGCAGCCAGAGTAAGAAATGCGAAGTTTGGCATACCGGGAATAATCCCCATCATGAATAACACGGCTGCGGTAACACCCAATGCCTGTGGACTATTGAAAAGCTGGCTGATAATCTGCCCGCCCACATCCTGACTGCTAGCGACACGGGTGACAATAATGGCAGCTGAGGTGGAGAGTAGTAGCGAAGGAATCTGCGCCACCAAACCATCACCGATGGTCAGCAATACATAGTTTTGCAAGGCAGTAGAGAAGTCTAGACCATGCTGCGACATACCAATAGAGAGTCCACCAATGATATTGATAAACAGGATCAGAATACCCGCGATGGCATCACCACGAACAAATTTACTAGCGCCATCCATAGCTCCGTAGAAACCAGCCTCGCGAGCCACTTCATCGCGCCGGTTACGTGCTTCCTCTTGGTCGATGAGACCCGAATTAAGGTCAGCATCAATAGCCATCTGCTTTCCTGGCATAGCATCCAGGGTAAAACGGGCGCTAACTTCAGAGACTCGTCCCGCACCCTTGGTAACAACGACAAAGTTAATAATTACCAGAATCAGAAACACCACCAGACCCACAGCATAATTACCACCAATAACAAAGGCACCAAACGCTTCAATCACTTTGCCCGCTGCGGCTCCGCCGGCATGTCCCTCAAGAAGTACAACCCGGGTAGAAGCGACATTCAGCGATAACCGTAATAGGGTTGCAATCAGCAACATACTGGGGAAAACGGAAAATTCCAATGGTTTTCGGGTGTAGATAACCACCAGCATCACCACTAGAGAGAGGGTGATATTAAATACATTTTAGGTTCAATCATGTTTGTACTCTTCAGGCACTAATAACTCTTCGGGCATCTCAGGATAGCGACCTCCTTCAGAACGATAAGTTTTAAGTTGAAATACATAGGCGAGTAGTCGCGCTACCGCCAGGTAGAGACCAGCAGGTATAAAGGCATTCAATTCGGTATGATAAAATATGGCACGTGCCAATGCCGGGGATTCAACGACTAGCACATTGGCTTCGCCACCAACCTTGCGAATATTAAGTGCAACCAGATCAATACCTTTTGCCAATAACTTCGGTGCGTGCATCGACTCAGGATCATATTTTAACGCAACAGCATAGTGGGTCGGATTGGTCACAATAACATCGGCTTTTGGTACCTCTTGCATCATGCGTTTTTGCGCCATCTCTCGCTGTAACTGGCGTATCCGCCCCTTGACCTCAGGCCGACCTTCCGTCTCTTTCATTTCATCGCGAACTTCTTGACGGGTCATTTTTAGTTGACGTTTGTGATCCCATACCTGGAACGGAACATCAATTGCTGCAATCAAAATAAGGGGCGATGCCAATAGAATCACCGACCAACCAATCAGTCCACCGAGATGCTGTAGTGCGGGAGAAACTTCCATCTCGTGCAACGCCAGATACTGATCCAGGGTAGCATCCAATAACAGTACCGTTGTACTACCAATCAACAGAAACTTTGCCATTGCCTTAAACATTTCGACCAGACCACGGGGAGAAAATATTCGTTTCATCCCTTTCAGTAGACTCATTTTACTCAGCTTTGGCGACATAGATTCTCCGCTGAATGAAAGGCCTCCCAAGGCAATAGAACTGATTATCGCAGCTGAAACCACAACCAAAAAATAGGGTGTCATAGCCAGAAATACGCTTCCAATCTCTTCCCCAAGTTGTCTGGACATGGTATTGACGTTAAAAATCTGCTCCCTTGTCAAAACAAACGCATCACTCATCATCTCGGAAAAACTATTGCTAATGGTATGGCTCATCATCACCAGACAGATCAGACCAGCCAGAGTGACTGCCATACTATTTAGCTCTTTTGAGCGAGGCAACTGCCCCTTGCGTTTTGCATCATCTAGGCGTTTTGACGAGGGTTGTTCTGTTTTTTCTTGACCGTTTTCATTGTCAGCCATGATTCACCTCGTCACCCGCAAGGTCTGCATCAGATGATGAAATGCCTCATCTTGAAGGTCATTGAAAATCGTGAAAGCATTCGGTAGCGTTAACCAGATCAGAGCAAAACCGACCAGCACGGTGACCGGAAATCCAATCGAGAAGATATTTAGTTGCGGTGCGGCTCGCATAACAACCCCCATCCCCAGATTGACCATCAGCATAGCTCCAACAATGGGTAAGGCAATAATCAGTCCTCCTGAAAACAACCGACTACCCCAAGCGACAAGATCAAGCAATTCGTTGCGGGAGATGCCATCTACAGCAACCGGCATGGTCTTAAAACTATCTACCACCAACTCAATACTCAGCAGGTGGCCATTGAATATCAGAAATAACAGAGTGGCCAATATCAGATAAAACTGAGCCACAACTGGCACCTGAACACCATTCGCCGGATCAACCATCGAAGCAAAGCCAAGCCCCATGCTATAAGCAATTACCTGCCCACCAAACACCAGGGCAGCAAACACCATCTGCAACATAAACCCCATCATGACTCCGATCACTATCTGTTGAAGCATAACCATGAAACCAATATGGCTCAGCACATCGGCTTGCGGCATGGGTGGCAAGGTAGGAGCTACAATAAAGGTGACCATCAACATCAAGAATAACCGCAGCTGTGCTGGCACTTGATGTGAACTAAACAGCGGAGCAGAAAGAAACAAGGCACCGATGCGCACCATCGGCCAGAAGAATGCAGCGACCCAGGCATTAAGCTGTGCTTCACTAAAGATCATGATATTCCACTGCTTACCCAATTATAAAATCAACTCCGGAATGCTTTCGATGAGATCAATCGTAAAATTCATCAGCAGTTGCAACATCCAGTTTCCTGCCAACATCAGTACCAACCCGACAACAACTAACTTCGGAATAAAGGTCAGGGTCATTTCATTAATCTGTGTGGCGGCCTGAAACATGGCAATCACAAGTCCGATCGCCAACGCAGGCAATAACACCATACCGGAAAGCACACCAATTATTTCCAGAGTGCTCTGTCCAATCGCCATTACGGTATCAGGATTCATAATCGTGCTCCTGTTTAAACCTGAAAACTTGATGCTAAGGTGCCAAACACCAGGGCCCACCCATCGATGAGTACAAACAGCATAATTTTAAATGGCAGTGAGATAATCATCGGCGAGAGCATCATCATGCCCATTGACATGAGAATACTCGCCACCACGATATCTATGATAAGAAAGGGTATGAACAGTAAAAAACCGATTTGAAAACCTGTCTTTAACTCACTGGTCGCAAACGAGGGGAGCAATAGAGTAAAAGGAACATCCTTAGGCTCTGCAATTTCACCGAAATCACCAATTCGAGCAAACAGTGCCAAATCGTCTTCCCGAGTCTGGGCCAACATAAACGCTTTCACAGGCTCCGCTGCTGCTTGCAATGCCTCTACTGTATTTAGCTGCTCAGCCATATAGGGCTGTATCGCTATCTGATTCACCTCTTCAAAAACCGGCATCATAATGAATAGGGTAAGAAACAGCGCCAATCCAACCAGGATCTGATTTGAGGGTGTATTTTGAGTACCCAACGCTTGCCTGAGTATGGCTAGCACAATGATGATTCGGGCAAAGGAGGTCATCATCATCAAGGCTCCTGGCAGCAGTGTCAGGGCCGTCATAAACAGCAGTACCTGGATGGTTAGAGTGTATGTCTGACCACCTTCACCATTGGGAGCCACACTGAATGCATCCACCCCGGGAGCCGCCTGCAAGAAACTGCTGGCGAGTAATCCAATAATAAGCAACCAAACCTTCACTGTGTCACCTCCTCCTTATTTTGAGAGGAGCTACGCCGCTCGCCCTCAGCATTAAGGTGATGACTGAAACTCTGTTCCGCGTCATTCAATACATGCAGCATACGCACCTGGCCTGGTGCCACACCGAGTAACAACCGTGTATTTTCCACTTCTACCACGATCACCCGTTCACGAGTGCCTACCGAGACACCACCAAGCACTCTTACCAACCCTTTCCCGCCCATTGCTATCTGACCATAACGCTTGAATAACCAAGCTCCAGCAAAGATCAATGCCAATACCAAAAGTAGTCCACTGACGGTACTTAACAGGCTCTCGCTAGCGAGTGGTGAAACCTTAACGCCGATCTGTTTCTCTGTAGCATCTGCTGCCATTAATGCATGACTAAAAAACAGACTGATGAGTGGCCAGCGGGGCATCATTTTAACCTTTTTACCCGCTCGGACGGACTGATAATATCGGTCAGGCGTAATCCAAATTTTTCATTCACAACCACAACTTCCCCCTGAGCAATCAGGGTACCGTTAACCAGCACATCCATCGGCTCACCAGCTAGACGATCCAACTCGACTACCGACCCCTGATTGAGTTGCAGCAGATTACGGATATTGATTCGGGCACGTCCTATCTCCATGGAGATGGTCACCGGAACATCCAGAATGGCATCCATATTAACGCTGCCCGATGTCGCTTCACTTGTCAGTTCATCAAAACTTGCCGATGCTGTTTCAGCTACTTTTTCACCCTCTTCTTGATCGTCCAGCGCTGCGGCCCACTCATCGGCCAGCGCTTCATTCGGATCAACACTTTTATCATCACTCATCTTCTTACCCTCTTGGGGAATCAACGTTTGCTTTGTGCATCAAACTATTAGTAATAAATCTCAGATTAGTTACTATCATGACTCGCCTCAGACTTACCGACCATTTCAAGATAATCATGCAGGCCTTTCCTATGGTTATTCTTAATCCACTTGCTGACCTTCAAAGCATAGTTACCATCGGAGACACCCAGTTTGGCTTTAAAGATCGGTACATCAGCAGCTTCTACCATAACCTCCTCTGGCATATCGATAGGTATGACATCACCCTTCTTTAAACCAGCGAGTTGTTTGAGTGTCATCTGAACCTCAGTCAAATTACTGCAAAGCTCAACATTTGCTCCCATAATCTCTTCTTTCAAAGAGTGCTCCCAACGTTCATCTCTTTCTCCCCGATCACTCTGCACTCCGGCATCTAGTAACTCACGAATCGGTTCAAGCATGGAATAGGGCATACAGATATGAAAATCTCCACCACCATTTTCAAGGTCCACATGAAAAGAGGTCACCACCACGACTTCCGAGGGACTCACAATATTTGCAAACTGGGGATTCACTTCAGAACCACTGTATTCAAAGTCAACACGAAATACCGGCTTCCATGCAGCAGCAAGATCCAAAAAAGCGCTATTAAGTAACAATTGGACAACCCGGTTTTCAGTGGGTGTAAAATCCCGCCCCTCAATCTTGGTATGGAATCTGCCTGTACCGCCAAAGTAGTTATCAACAACACTGAACACCAACTTGGGATCAATAACGAACAGCCCCTTTCCTCTGAGTGGCGGTACACGGATCATATTCAGACTGGTGGGAACAAACAGGCTATGTACAAACTCAGAGAATTTCTGCATCTGAATACCAGAGACCGATAGATCAGCTGTTCGACGCAACATATTGAAAAGACTGGTGCGAAACAGGCGCGCAAAACGCTCATTAATCATCTCCATGGTAGGAAGACGTCCACGGACAATCCGGTCCTGACTAGCAAAATCGTATGAGAGCGTCCCCTCCTCTTCGTTCACCTCCGCTTCTGTGGCGACATCCCCGCTATCAACCCCGTGTAACAGGGCATCAATCTCATCTTGTGACAGTAGGTCGCTGGCACTCATACCACTTTCCTATAAGTTGTGTTACTGCATCACGAAGCTGGTGAAAAATATGCTATCGACCTCTCCTGGTCCGTCCAACTCTTTCACCACTTTATTGAGCGCCTTCAACATCTCAGCCTGAAGCGCCTCTTTGGCTTCCCGTGTTTTGAGTGACTTGGCATCCTTAGTGGCAAGAAGATTGAGCAGGTGATGACGGATCATCGGGTCATTGTGGTGAATAAATTCAGCCATGGCATCGGAGTAAATTCTAATACTGACCCCAATCTGCAGCAGACTTGGCTTTCCCGGCAAAGTAACCACGAAGGGGGGTTTAAGATCGAGATACTGAGCCGGCACTTTCTCAACTTCAGCCACCTCTTCAGCTTCTGCAGCATCCTCATCTGTGGACTCATCACCACTGAGTAGAAAGAATGCCGCAACACCACCACCAATCAGAACCACTGCAACAATAGCTATGATAATAATGAGTTTGGATTTGCCGCTCTTCTCTTCACCCAAATCGAGATCTTCAGCTGCCTCTTCTTTTGCCATGTTGATATCCTCTAAAGATAGTACCCAACATAGAATGCAATTAGAGTGCCACTAATAAACTCAATAATTTATCTTTAAATATCATAGAGATATAAATACAAACTCCCAAGAGACAAATTATTGACTCACCTAATAGGATGAATCAGGCAGGATTCCGTCACTATCCTGGCGAACCGGATCTTCGAATGATTATTTTCCTCTTAATTCTTAAACCTAAATTCCACTGTTAGCCTAAGCAATAACCCTTCCGTCGTTGCGAATTAAGTGCTATTAATTACTCTAGTGTGCAGCTATAACAACATAATAGAAGGTTGATGGATTTACGTGGCGATACAACAGAAACAGAAACCTTTGCCTGATAAATTCAAAGATCTGCCTTCGCCTCCGGCAATTCTTGTAGAACTCATTGATACCTGTAATAGTCCCAGTTTAGGTTTTGAACGCTTGGCAGAGACCATCCAAAAGGATGCGAGCGTCACATCACAAATCATGGCAGCTGCCAACTCTCCTATTTATCGACAATGGAAATCGTTTAGTAGTCTCCAGCATCTATTGGTTACACTGGGAATCAGCAGCGTACGAACCATTGCCATCAACAGCGCTGTGCAGCAATATTTCTCGAAACTTGGTAAACAACAAAGCCGTACCCTCGATCTAATTTGGTACCAATCACTGGTGTGCGCCCAGATCGCCCGCTCATTGGCTGAACTGACGGCCTACCCCCATCCCGAAGAGGCCTATCTGGCTGGACTCTTGCATCGACTAGGGCAACTGGTACTGCTGCAATCTGAACAGCAGACATACTTAAGTATACTAGAGCAAAACCTGGGCATCCCGGAACAACTGCTAGCGGAACAAGATGCGTTCGGTATCACTTCACCGCAGCTAGGGGCGCAGATGATCGAAAGCTGGGAATTGAAACCCCACCTTTCCGATGCCCTCCTTTATCAGAACGAACCCGCAGAAAAGATCTTCGATAACTCACCACTAGTGAAACTGATCAACCTCTCCAGTCAACTGGCTGACGCTAGCGCTCTGTCAGATGATAGTGTTCTCGCACAGGCCGATGCTCTATTTGGCCTAAACCAACTAGTGGTTGAAAAAATAAGATCAGAAGCGCACGACAAAGCAATGGATGCTGCCCACAGCCTTGGCATTGCATTACCCACTGAAGAAGTGAACATGCAGCAGGTAGAACGCCACCACGAGGCTTTGGGAGAGCGGGTTAAACAAGCCGCACTGTTTGGTGGCAGCCTGGAAGCCGCGCCTAAAAATTCAGATCTTTTCACCATACTGCAACATATTCAGAAAGACCTTTGTCTGTTATTTGGTATCAAACCCGTCTGTTTTCTCCTTAAGCAGACCGATTCACCGGAGTTACATCCGCTATGTCCCACCTCTACAAATGAAGAGGAATTACAGGATCTCGTCTTCTCCACAGAATCGGATAGCAGCCTCGCTGCTCTGGTATTCAATCACCAAATAGCGCTGTTTACCCAGGAAAAAGCGTATGTAGATAAGCTTTCCATGGTTGACCAACAACTCAGCCATTACCTTAATAGTGATGGCTTGATCTATCTTCCTCTGTCCGCGCAACAGTCATTAATGGGCGTCATTGCATTGGGCTTGAGTAGCCATCAATGGCAGAGTCTGAGCAAGCAGATACCTTTGCTTATATTATTCGCCCGTGAAGCTAGCAAAATGTTGATACATCAACGTGAACTGCTCTCGTCCCATCAACAACTACTTGAAAATGAACGTGCTGCCTTTTACCTGAAGGCTCGCAAAGTGGTTCACGAGGCTAGTAACCCTCTTGGAATTATCAATAATTATTTGTACATACTGGGCATGAAACTGGGTAAGGAGCATCCAGTTACTGAAGAACTGGATATACTCAAGGAGGAGATCACCCGAGTCGGTAAGATATTGCTACGCATCCGAGACATACCTGAAGAACTCGAACAACAGGAAAAAGGAACCGATATCAACCATTTAATAAAGGATATTTACAAACTCTTTCAAGCCTCTCTGTTTACCACCCATAACATTAGCACCGAAATAGACCTTGACCCGAACATCCCCTTAATTACCACTCAGCGAGGCCATTTGAAACAGATACTAACCAATTTAATTAAAAATGCCGTCGAAGCCATGCCCAAAGGGGGCAACCTCCGTATTACTTCCAGTGACAATGCCTATCTTGATGGTAAGATGTATGTTGAAATTCTAATTATCGATTCTGGCCCAGGTATTGACCGCAAAATCATGGATCAACTTTTTTCTCCTGTAGAGAGCACCAAGGGCAACTCTCACTCTGGCCTGGGTCTCGCCATAGTAAAGAATCTCATAGATGAACTCTCAGGTGTCATCAATTGCACTTCAAACAGAAAGATGGGTACTCGTTTCCAACTACTTTTACCGCGCACGAATTAACCTATGCATTTAATAATAGTGACGTAAGCTGCGCTTACGCTATTTTATATCCCCCTCCCTCACCCTGGCCCTCTCCCGCAAGAGAGGGTGTTATAAAAGTCGTAGGATGTGGTGAGGCACGAACCGCATCCTACACAATCACGAATTTTAGGGCGTATTCAAAACAAGCACACGCTTCACGCTGTCCAACTGATCTTTTTAGGTTAAAGAAAAGCTAGTAATCCTAGAAAAAAGGCGATAGATTTATTCCCGTCAACATTAGGAAATAAATGCCAACCCGACATAGGACGGCCGATGAAAATAACATACCAACTCCTTCTCTCTCTTCTATTTTTTGTCATATCAGGTTGTAATCAAGACGATGATTCTGAAAAATCCCCATTACTTGGAGTTTGGGTTACTGACGCTTGTGAGCAGGCGTTCGATGAGAGTGACGAACCTGTGAATACCTGGATGAAAGGGTTATATACGTTTACAAACTACGGCACGATCCAGAAACGCTTTAAAACCTATTCTGACTCAAACTGCACCACCCTATCGACACCAAGCTCACTTGAAGAGGCAGAAATACCCATCACCTATTTTGATCAAGGTAAAAAACTACTTAAGGAAGGCATTAATGGAGGAGGCCTGTTAATTGAGATGGGAGCCGGTGAAGAGTTCCTATCGATCGATGCTTTCTACACAATCAAAAACGGCACACTATGCTTTTCAGATGCCTTTACATTTGAGGCTTTACAATTCGGTATCACTGAAACAGGCACCGATGACATTGATTTTGAGAACTGTCTGGTCAGGCCCTAGTGTGGTAACAAATAGCCATGCGGTAGGTCAGCCTTCAGGCCAACCTACCGTGAAGCGCAAACAATCACCAAAGCGAATCAAGCACCTATACCAAATATTCCAGATAGCAGTCTATCTGCTTTCTGGAGTGTCATGTTAGGATAGCATCCAACTATAATAGCCCTCCGGCGATACGCCAGGGCAATTCGTCTATCAATCTAACTATTGAACTATATCCATGGCCCAGTACATCTATACAATGAACCGGGTGGGCAAAATCGTCCCCCCTAAAAAACAGATTCTTCGGGATATCTCACTCTCATTCTTTCCCGGCGCTAAGATTGGCGTGCTGGGACTCAATGGATCGGGCAAATCGACACTACTGCGCATCATGGCAGGTATCGATACCGACATTGAGGGTGAAGCACGTCCCCAGACAGGCATCCGGGTTGGGTATCTGCCACAGGAACCGCAACTCGATGAAACGACGGATGTCCGCAGTAATGTGGAAGCGGCGCTGGCAGAGGTTAAAGATGCTCTGGCACGCCTCGATGAAGTCTATGCCGCCTATGCTGAAGCCGATGCCGATTTCGATGCACTCGCCAAAGAGCAAGCCAAGCTGGAAGATCTCATTCAGGCTTCTGATGGTCACAATATTGAGCGGCAGTTGGAAATCGCAGCAGATGCGCTTCGCCTCCCCCCCTGGGATGCGGATGTAAAAAACCTCTCAGGCGGTGAAAAACGCCGTGTGGCACTGTGCCGCTTACTACTGGAAAAACCGGACATGCTGCTGTTGGATGAGCCTACAAACCATCTGGACGCCGAGTCAGTGGCCTGGCTAGAACGTTTTCTGCATGAGTACAGCGGAACCGTGGTGGCCGTTACCCATGATCGCTATTTTCTTGATAATGTTGCCGGCTGGATTCTTGAATTGGACCGAGGCCATGGTATTCCATGGGAAGGCAACTACTCATCGTGGCTGGAGCAGAAAGAGGCACGCCTAGAGCAGGAATCTAGGGAAGAGAGCGCCCATATCAAGAGCATGAAAGCGGAATTGGAGTGGGTTCGAAGCAATCCCAAAGGACGTCACGCTAAGAGTAAAGCCCGCCTGCAACGCTTTGAGGAGTTACAATCGCAGGAATTCCAAAAACGCAATGAGACCAATGAACTCTATATTCCGCCAGGTCCCAGACTTGGCGACCTGGTCATTGAGGCAAATGAACTTAAAAAAGCCTTTGGTGACCGTGTGTTATACGATGACATCACCTTCAACCTACCAAAGGGTGGCATTGTTGGCATCATTGGCCCCAATGGGGCAGGTAAAACCACTCTGTTTCGCATGATCACCGGTCAAGAACAGCCTGATAGTGGTGAAATGCGTATTGGCGATACCGTCAAGATTGCTTATGTCGATCAAAGTCGCGATGCCCTCAGCCCTGAGAAGAGCGTCTGGGAAGAGATATCAGACAGCCAGGACATCATCACCGTAGACAATTTTCAGATGCAGTCGCGAGCCTATGTAGGCCACTTCAATTTCAAGGGAGCCGATCAGCAGAAGCGAATTGGCGATCTTTCTGGCGGGGAACGAAATCGCGTTCACCTTGCCAAGCTACTGAAAAGCGGTGGTAATCTTCTGCTCCTCGACGAACCTACCAATGACCTGGATGTAGAGACCCTAAGAGCATTAGAAGAGGCCCTGCTATCTTATCCAGGCTGTGCGGTGATCATCAGTCATGATCGCTGGTTTCTCGACAGAATCGCCACCCATATACTCGCCTTTGAAGGAGACTCCGGGGTGGTTTGGTTTGAAGGCAACTACGCCGATTATGAAGCCGACCGAAAGCGCCGCCTGGGCTCTGCGGCTGATCAACCTCATCGCATTAAATACAGACGCTTGAGCAATTAACCTAAAAAAATCAGAATCGCACCCTTCACGCTGCCCAACTGATCTTTATAGGTTCAAGGATGCCATAAGAATTTGTGAAAAATCCCTGTTTAACTGCGGATTGCGGCTAACCGCTTAGCGTCTCACTATCATCGTTAATTTGTATGAGGCACCACACTAGTGTGGTGCCTCATACAAATTAACGATGATAGAAGCCTGCTCAGGCCAGGAGACAAGGCGCAATGCGCAGGGAATGGCTCGCCCTTTTCAAGCATTGCAACGCAGTATCCTGGCCTGAGCAGGCTTCCCTTCGGGCGAGAC
>JARRQF010000039.1:0-24674 GCA_037382065.1 Candidatus Thiodiazotropha sp.
GTCAAAAACCTGCTCTTGCTGTGGTCATAAAATGGAAGAAATGCCGCTTAACATCCGTGAATGGTCTTGTCCGAGTTGTTCAACTCACCATCAACGTGATGTCAATGCGGCCATTAACCTAACCATTTAAAGCAAGGTATCATTGAACTTAAAGCAGCTGGACTGTCGTTTTCGCTTGCGGAGTCTGTGTCATCCAATCATTCACTTGATTGTTACGGACGTTGAAGCAAGAAGCCTCGCCCAAAGTAACTTATTGCGGCGGGCGGGGAGTAGTCACAAACAGATAAAACAGTGGGGATGTAAGGGTTCGTATATAACGTTGATTAGTTATATTGTTATCCTTCATGGCTGATATACAGCTATAGTCTCTAATGAATAAGTTTGTAGAAGTTGAACTGTCTTGGAATCATCATCGAGTTGTTTTTTGTTTTGAGGGGCTCGTCACAAATACTTTTATCAAATATTTGCAATATAGTCTCTAATTGCTTTTAACTTATTGAATTTATGGTTAAAGGTTAACTATTAAGAGACATCGCTTGTGTCGTCTGCAACGATAACCAATACTGGTTTATTTTGGCAATGTTAAGATATCATTAAGCGTGGCTAGGCCAAGGTTTATTAGTTAAAGATCTGATGTAGATGGGTTAATAACCAGTAGCCGTCTTAATGGTTGTAGGTTTTGGGCCAATTAGACATTACTGGGTCAGTGCTGCTTCAAAGGACCCATATTAAGGGAGAGAGTGAATGAATTCGACATTTAAACGGGTTGGTGTAGTCAGTATCTTGCTGCTGTCTGCATCTGCAAATGCTACTTTGATTAATCGAGGTAGTGGACTTATCTATGATGATGTATTAGATGTGACTTGGCTGCAAGATGCCAACTACGCTGGTACTCTTGGTTACACAAGTAATGGTGCAATGACCTGGGATCAGGCGATGGCTTGGTCTGATGAGTTGGTTTACCAGGGTTATGATGACTGGCGTTTGCCCACTATGGTAGATACTGGAGATCCAGGATGCGATTATGCTCAGGCTGGCTCAGATTGTGGCCATGGTGTGCAAACCACTGACGGTACCACTGTCTACAGCGAAATGGCCAGTCTGTGGTTCGATACACTCGGCAACTCCTTTATATCAGGTGATGAAGAAATTAATACCGGCCTTTTTCAGAATGTGCAGGTTGGAGAGTACAGCAATACATACTGGCTAGGTCAAGAGTATGCAGAGCGTGATGATGTTGCCTGGACCTATTCCACTTACGACTCCCTACAGTTTGCGGAACAGAAGTATGGTAATCAGTTCGCTTGGCTTGTACGTAGTGGTGATGTGGTTGTTGAGCTAATAGACTCTGCCAGTTCTTCCTCTTCCTCTTCCTCTTCCTCTTCTTCCTCCTCTTCTTCTTCTAATGGTACCACGTTGGCTTCTGTACCTGAGCCGACGACAGCACTACTGCTTGGAGGTGGACTGTTTGGGCTGCTTGGACTAGTACGACGAAAGGTTTAAATCTTACTTATCCTGTAAAAACTTACTGGCAAACGGATGTGATGTGTTCTGGGGTGTAGCAGCTCCAGGATGCATCGAAGCTTGCTATTGATCTAAAAGTGAAATATTTGGCTAGCTTTTTGAGCTTTTCAAACAGTGAAATGCTTATTGAATCCATCAATCTGTTTAAGAAGAGCCGAGACACCCTCTTCAATCTCTTTCATTGGCAAAGGATCCCGTTTTAAGATCGCTTTCAGATACATAGCTTTGGCATGAATTATTGGAGCGCCACTGCAACCTGCTGAGCCAGCCAGCTTATGCGCCGCCTGAAACAGAGTAGTAAAGTCCTTGTTTGCGAGTGCGTTGCGCACGGTTGTTTGGAGTTCCGGCAGCATAGTTAAAAATTCCTTGAGAATTAAACGGGCTGATAGTTCATTGCCAGCAACACAACTAAGTGCTTGTTTCCGGTCGTAGGTTGGTGAGGTATTTTGTGTGTCGTATTTTGTTTTAGTTGATGCTCTTTTATAGTCGATATCGCCGCACCACTTAGCAATAATGCTATACAGTTGGTTTGGTAGATAGGGTTTTGCGAGTAGGTCATTTATTCCTGCATTGAGTACCTCCTGGCGCTTTTCTGGTAAGACATGGGCAGTTACCGCGATAATAGGCGTATTCACTGTCGATGCGTTTGGTTGACGTAACTGCTTAGCCGCTTCAATGCCACTCATGACCGGCATCTCAAGATCCATCAGTATAAGGTCAAAATTTTGTTGGGATATCTTTTCAAATGCCTCAATGGCGCTTTGTACTGCAATAACATTAGCTCCTTCATTGATAAGTAGCGTATTTGCAAGCATTAGATTGACATTGCTGTCGTCAACGACCAAGATAGATGTGTTCTTTAGTAACGACCCATTAGTATGTGTAATTATTGGTTGTTGCTGATCGGATTGGTTGGTTAGTAAAAAATCGGTCATCCTCTCCTTATGTGGTAGTGATAGGTAGATTAAAACAGTAAAGGATGAACCCTTGCCTACGGTACTTTCCAACGTTATTGTGCCACCCATCAGACTAACCAAGCGTTTCGCAATAACCAAGCCTAAGCCTGTACCTCCATAGTGACGGGTAATTGATCCATCGCATTGCTGAAAGGGTTGGAAAAGTTGAGACTGTTGCTCCGGTGTGATGCCTATGCCTGTATCCCGAATGGTCATGCGTAATGCGACCCTCTCATTTTTTTGGGCATGATTTTCAATATTGATGGTCACATTTCCCTTGTCGGTGAATTTTATTGCATTACCGACTAGGTTAATTAGTACTTGTCTGAGGCGGGATGGATCGCCATGCAATACATGGGGAATATCATGGGAGACATAGGTTGTTAGTTTAAGCCCTTTTTCTACTGCTTTCGGCGTAAAGAGGGTGCGCACTTCGCTGATTAATGTCTCAAATACAAAGTTGCTATTCTCCAGTTTAATCTTGCCAGCCTCCATTTTTGAAAAATCAAGAATGTCATCAATGATGTCTAGCAAACTATTGGCAGAGGTTGTGATAATGCGCAAATACTCCTGCTGCTGATCATCTGTTTTTGTCTTTTCCAATAAGTGAGCGAAGCCAATTACACCACTCATTGGCGTGCGTATTTCATGGCTCATCGTGGCCAGAAATTCACTCTTTGCCTGACTGGCTGCTTCCGCACCCTCTTTCGCCCACTCTAGTTCTTGAGTGCGTTCAGCGACCAGATGCTCAAGGCCTTGTTGATACGTGGTTAGTTCTCGGTCGTAAGTCTCGATCTTGTCAAGCATGGCATTAAAGCCATCTACTAAAGTTCCCAATTCATCATTACTGGTCCGCTTTGCTCTGCGAGCAAAGTCACGTTGGCTGGCGACTGCTTCCATTGTAGTGAGTAGTTGAGTGACAGGTGCGGATACGATCTTTTGGAAGCGACTTGAAAGTAGTAGCGCAAATAACATTGAAATAATGAAAACACCTAATATCATGAGGGATTGTTGGATCAATGCAGCGCGGGCTTTGCTCATGTCACCAACAAGTTGAATGTAGCCGATCAGTTCGCCATCAAGTGTGATTGGTTCCTTAATCTCAACCCAGCCATAGAGCAATTTATTACCAGTATCCATGCTGCCAGTAGCTTTTAATGTGTCGTATTGATGGGAGTGATACTCTGCGAAAGTTTTGCCGTCAGGTTGTTGGATACTTGCATGAATGACATCGCTTTGGGTGGCGAGTGTCGAGAGGATGTCATCTGCTGTCTGTTTGTCTTGAAAGGTTATTGCTGCATTGCTATTAGCGCCCAGTAGAGTAGCCATGGTTTGTAATTTGGTGGCGACCTCTCCACGAGAAGAGTTGATTTCAACAATCATGAATAGAAAAAGATTAAGCAGCAGTACTGATGCTGCTGTGGTGAGAATAATTGCTTCTAATTTTTGTTTGATAGAGGCATTCTTTAGCAAGTTCATTTTTCTTTTCCACCTTCAACTACTGTCGCTAGGTTGAGTAGACGGGCACTGAGCTCTAGCCCTGCATCGCGGGCTGTACGAAGATTGATAATGAAACGAATTTTATCTTTATCTTGCTTGAGTTCGATCATTCCTCCAGACTGTGAAAAACCAGGAAGTCCGCTGACCGTTAGAATTGGCCTATTTTGTAAAGACTGAAGGATGCTGTGAGTGTCGTTACTCATTGAGCTTGCAATGTAAAGTAGATGGCAGCCAACTGGGGTGAAAGTCTCAATGTTTTGATGGTTTGTCGTGACCAGATGGCCACTGATGGTCTTGCCATTTAGTTTCTCAAGTTTGTTGGTAAGGCGGTCATTCCCAATTGAGCATATTACCAAAGGGTTTTGTATCTCACCCCAGGTATTTGTTGGCCAGCGTGTGAATTTTGCAAAGTTATAGATAAATACAGCTTTGAGCAGGTCACCTTCCTGTTCAGAGTCGTGAGCGGCCTCTATGGTAGCGGCTGCAAAAGTAAGTAGCGTGAGCGTCATGTAGATTAACAGCCTTGTTATCACTGATATTTATCCATAGCGAAAGTGGTTGTCTGTATGTCAGACATTATGTTTTAGACGATGTTTTTTTGCTATTTCCGAAATTTGTATCTGATTTCTGCAAATACACTGCGTTCTGGTAAGGGTAGGTCATTAGTCTGTTCGCATGCCTCTTCATTGAAGAGGTTTCGAACTGATGCAGCAAATTCCCAGTTTTGAATGCCTGTATAGCGAAGCGTGGTGTCGGTGATTACACTATTATCGCACGTTGGGCAGTCACCATTAGATTTTCGTAGGTATTCACCTACCCAGTTAGATTGGATATTCCAATTCCAGTCTGGATGAAAACCCCAGTCAGTACGTAGATAGGCATCTTGATTATAGACAGGGTAGGGGACATCTTTATCCTGATCTCTTATGGTATAGTTGGCAGATACCCTCAGATTGGCTGTTGGCTGCCATTTTGCTTCCAGTTCGATGCCATTAATCGTTGTCTCCCCAGTATTCATGAACTGCTTTTTTGTTTTATTAGCTATCTCAATTGATCTAATAGAATCAGATTGTTGATATTGGTAGATGCTAAGGCCAAGGTTCAAGTCACGGCTGATAATATAGGTGAATGCAAGTTCCAGGGTTTCTGAGCGTTCTGGCTGGAGATTGGCGTTGGGCTGTGCATCTGTTGTTATAGAGTATAACTCTCTGAAAGAAGGGGGGCGGAATGCTCGGCCATATAGGAGTTTCGTGGTGATCCTATCGGTACGGCTCCAAACGAGTGCCAAGCGCGGATTAACGGTAGTACCAAAATCAGAGTAGTGATCATAGCGAAGTCCGGCCGTCAGCTCCCAATCAGTCGTAATTGCCCAGGCATCCTGAATGAAAAAGTAGTGGATTTTTCGCGCTTTCTCTGGAGCAAAGGCGTGGGGCGAATCGCTGACATCAACTAGGTCGCTATCAGTAGGGATATCGATGCCGTCAGGTCCTGGTCCTGTGTTCCTAAATTGTTCTACGCGATAAAGGTCCTGCCAAGTATAGCCCGTTCCCAGGCGTATGGTCTGTTCTTCAATGCCGGAATATAAGCCGCTTAATTCGAAGGCAAGACGGCGTTCTGCAGAACGCATTTGATTGATATTACCATTGATATTAACGCCATCACTTCCTGGTGGATCTTCTAGAAAGCCATCACCAGAGGAGTATTTGAGGTCTTGATATTGGAGTTCCGCATCAATTCCTAGGTTGGGGTAAAAATTTTCATTGTTATAGAGAAGGCCAGCATTGAAACGTTTATCGTTAGCCTTGGTAACAGGGTCTAATTTGCCGCCACCAGTAAATCCTGTTTGTAGGTTGCTGTGATGGGTATAGTCTAAGTTAAGACGCCACTTCTGTTTGGCGACCGAAAAGCGGATATCTTGATTGCGCCATCCATAGTGGGCATTGTCAGGAGCGTACGAGGCGTTAGTCGCATCTCTTTGGTCGTCTATTGTCTGCCTGTCTGACTCAATAAATGGATCATGTCCATTTGTATCATGGAAGTCCATAGTCAGCCCAATATCGAAGTTATTCCAGCTTTCTCCATACTGCATCCAGCCGGAGTTTGTATTAAAGCTTCCTCTGCGTAAACCAATTTCAGAAGAGTCGATTTTTCCAGCTGTTTTCGTGATTACATTGATAACCCCGGCAGAAGCATCCGCTCCAAATAAAGCGGAGCCGGGGCCACGCATGACTTCGATACGCTTGATGCTATTTGTTGGCAGGCCTTTCCAGAAAATTCCATAGCTCCAATTCAAATCCCTCATTGGAATGCCATCGACCATCAAGAGGGTTTGAGTAGCATTTGCACCTCTGAACTCGATCAAAGGGCGAAATCCGAAGTGGTGATATTTGATATGAACGCCAGGGATGGTCTCAAGAATCTCTGCGATATTGGTTGACCCCGTAGCTTTTATATCGTCACTGCTAATGCTGCTGACAGCTGCAGGGGCTTTTGTGATGGTCTGCTTTGTGTCGGTTGAAATGGTGATTTCCTGTTCCATCAGCTCTTCAAGGCTTAAGGAAAGGAAATGTTCGAGTTTTGCATCATTTTCGGCATTTGCTGAACAGCTTAATAAAAGTAGCAATGAAGTAATAATACGATTGTGATTGAACATGGTTTCTCGTTAGTATTTTTTGAATCCGTTGCAGGATATAGTCACCTAAAAAATCAGGATAGGCTCAAAAATCCGCTTTTATCGACAGTTGAATCTACTTGCTACCAGGTTATTAATACTGACAAGTCAATGCTTGCTGGGGGTTCGGTTTGCTGGTATTGGTGTTAAATACTTGGGTTTCATAGCTCTCCAATACTTCGTTAAATATTTTAACGACGTTAGTCTAGAGTAAGTGTCAGTCACCAATAGCCGAAGCGTAATCTTTTCTAATTGTAATTCAAAATTCTTCAACGGCGGCAACGATTTTAGTATTTGTGATTAAATAGTATTCAGATGAAATGAATACCAAGCTCAGCTACGCTGATGGTGGTGGAGTGGGGGGCATTGCCTATCGCGCCAGCTTTGAACCTAAAAAAATCAGTTGACCGCTCCATTCTAATAACAGGTATCTGATTTTGAAGAAAATAGCTTCGATAGTTATGGTCACACTACTGGGTGAATCACGCTACAACGTGAATGGCACGCTTGTACACCATCAACGTGATGTCAATGCGGCCATTAACCATTTAAAGCAAGGTATCATTGAACTTAAAGTGGCTGGACTGTCGTTTTCGCTTGCGGAGTCTGTGTCATCCAATCATTCACTTGATTGTTACGGACGTTGAAGCAAGAAGCCTCGCCCAAAGCAACTTGTTGCGCCGGGCGGGGAGTAGTGGTGTCGGGATAGTAGGTGAGATTTACTCGTTGGCCCTGTAAGCTCTTGTATTGCTGCTTGCGCTTATATTTGAAGGGGGTGTCTGTACCTTCTATGAGCAAGGTATTGATAATCCACTCATCACTTTCACGCTGCCTGTGGGATACGACCTTCTTCATTTCAGAATGAATGAGTTTTTGGTGGGTTTGTAGTAGTTCATCAACAGGCGTTTTCATGACTGAATAAGTCCGAAGGTAATCAGGTACCTATTTTACCCCGGTGCTTGTCAGTATGCCATTAAAGGTAATCTGAGCCTCAAAGCCCTGCCGTAACAGGATCCAAGCAACCCAAGGGCGGTTTAATGCCGCGCCTGAGTGCCGTAGGAACCTCCGGCATGCATGCCGGGGAGGATGTTAAAACCCAAAGAGTCTATCAGTTACTGCTGCGTACAGCGTCAAAATCATCCGCAATTAGAAGATTAGTCAGGAAAAACGCTTTCGTTATAGCCTTTTTCTGACGCTGTATCTTCTCTTTTTGGATGGGGCATTCATGTGGTTGCCAATCGCAAGCAGTTCCGCTGATGACTAAGTGAGGGCATTCTTGGCAGATTTTTGATTTGTAGAGTCCAGTCATTGTCGCTAATTCCTGTTTGTTGTGTCCATACAACAATAAATAGCATAATGTCATAAAATTACAACTATTAATTGATGGCGTGTTGCTTAATTGCTACATGTGTCAAAAAACACTACCAAAGTTAACCTGCTTGGTTTCGAATTAGTTCGATTTGTTTGGGTTCTCGTGGGCGCTTGTGGTGGTGCGGGGCAAGGGTCGCTCCTGCACATCCATGTGCCGCCACAAGCGTGCCATTCATGTTGTAGCGTGATTCACTCGATAGGTGAGCATAACCATCGAAGCTATTTTCTTTAAAATCAGAAACCTGTTATTAGAATGGAGCGGTCAACTGATTTTTTAGGTTTAATGGAAAACGAATAGGGAAATAATGCTGTGTTTTTACACGGCAATTATTGTTTTTATTGGTGGGCCCACTAGGACTCGAACCTAGGACCAAGGGATTATGAGTCCCCTGCTCTAACCAACTGAGCTATGGGCCCGAAAAGGACGGCAATTCTAACAGAATCAGCCTCTTCAGGTATAGTGCGAATCTAAAGAAGCTGATTTTGCATTGATCACTCGTTGTCGAGGAAGCTGCGTAGACGGTCGGAGCGGGAAGGATGGCGCAGTTTGCGCAGAGCCTTGGCTTCGATCTGGCGAATGCGCTCTCTGGTGACGTCGAATTGTTTGCCAACCTCTTCAAGGGTGTGGTCGGTGTTCATGTCGATGCCGAAGCGCATGCGTAGTACTTTGGCTTCTCGGCTTGTCAGGCCAGCTAGCATGTTCTGGGTCGCTTCACCCAATCCTTCTGCTGTTGCTGACTCGATGGGGGAGACGACGCCTGAGTCTTCAATGAAATCGCCCAGGTGCGAGTCTTCGTCGTCACCAATGGGGGTTTCCATTGAGATAGGCTCTTTGGCAATCTTGAGTACTTTGCGGATCTTGTCTTCCGGCATCTCCATGCGTTCAGCCAGTTCTTCTGGCGTGGCTTCGCGGCCCATCTCCTGAATCATCTGTCGGGAGATGCGGTTTAGCTTGTTGATCGTTTCGATCATGTGCACCGGTATACGGATGGTGCGCGCCTGATCAGCAATGGAGCGGGTGATCGCTTGACGAATCCACCAAGTGGCATAGGTTGAGAACTTGTATCCGCGACGGTATTCGAACTTATCTACCGCTTTCATTAGGCCGATATTGCCTTCCTGAATCAGATCGAGGAACTGTAGGCCTCGATTGGTGTATTTTTTGGCGATGGAGATAACCAATCGAAGGTTGGCTTCGACCATCTCTTTTTTGGCGCGGCGTGCTTTGGCTTCGCCAATCGACATCTTGCGGTTGGTCTCTTTAATCTCACTGATAGTTAGCTGGCCATCATTTGCGATTGCAACCAAGCGCTTCTGTGCACGCAGGATTTCTTCCTGGTGCACTTTTAGGCCTTCCGAGTAGGCCTTGCCTTTATTAATCTGCTCTTGAAGCCAATTTGGGTCGGTCTCGCTGTCGGGAAACGTGCTAATGAACTCTTTGCGGGGCATGCGAGCCTTGTCAATGCAGATATTCATTATGATGCGTTCTTGGTTGCGAATACGCTCAATGGTGTCGCGTAGTGTGCCGACAAGTTTATTAAACGTGGCAGGTACCAACTTGAACTCAAGAAAAGATTCGGAAACTGCCTCCAAAGCTTTTTGTGCTTTGGGGCTGGAGCGGCCGTGCTTTTTTATAACGGTGCAGAGCGTGTTGTAACGCTTGCGCAGTTCCTTTGCTTTGGCAGCGACTTCTTCTGGATCTGGGCCGGTATTCTCCGGCTCACTTTCTTCGTCGCTGTTATCTGCATTTTCAGCGCTATCCTTGGCACCCTGCGGTTGCACCGGCGTGGGGATTTCATCTGGTTCATTGGGATCGAAAAATCCACTGGTGACATCGGCTAGTCGAACTTCGCCCGTTTCAATCATCTCCAGTTGCGTGCAGAGCAGATTGATTGTGGCCGGAAAGATCGAAAGCGCCGCAGAGACTTGATTTAGTCCCTCTTCGATGCGCTTTGCAATGCGTAGCTCACCTTCTCGGGTTAGGAGTTCGACGGTACCCATCTCGCGCATGTACATGCGTACCGGATCGGTGGTGCGGCCAAATTCGCTATCGACGCTGGCTAGTGCGGCGGCGGCGGCCTCGGCGGCATCCTCATCGGCAGATACGGCGTTGTCACTGAGATTGCCATCTTCCAGATCGGGGGCTGACTCATGGACGGTAATGCCCATATCATTAATCATGCGTACGATATCTTCTATCTGTTCAGGCTCGACTATGCCCTCTGGAAGGTGATCGTTAACTTCCGCGTAGGTCAGGAATCCTTGTTCCTTACCCTTTGCAATCAGTTGCTTCAATTGAGATTGCTGCTGTTCCTGGTTCATCTTTTACCTTGTAATCAGACGAGGTTGGCAATGCTAAGACTGAACTCGCCATATTAGCACATTTAGATATCGTTGCGCGAACTCAAAGTTGGGCGACAGTTTGTGTTATTCCGTTATTCATTTTTATTCATTTTGTCTTGTGGTGCCTGGATAACGGCGTTTGAGCTCGTTTAACAACTCCTCTGACAGCTCGCTGGGGCGGAGATTCCCCGGTTGAGGGCGAGTTTGCTTGTGAAACTGTTTGTTTAATTTGCATAGTGCGTCACGAAACTCGCTCTCTAGGTCCATCCCTGGTAAGTCGAATTGGTAGTTTGCCTGGGTTAGTTTATTGAGATGTGAAAAGTGTTCAGTATCTCGCAAGCGCTCAAGTAGTACTGCTTTGTTAAGCGTAGGTTGAACTCGAATTATTTCAAGTAATTGAGTGAGTATTTTAGTCCCCGGATTATCCCAGGCTTGCCAGTCATTGTCGATCTGCTCGGCAACGCTATACAGATGGGGGCGGTCGAGTAAAAGTGCAATAGCTGTTCGAATTGGGCTTGGTGCTTGGGTGTTTTGCTGGGTTTGAAGAGGTCTTTGATGTCTATTGGGCCTTGCTGAGGGGGTTAATGCGTCAAGTTGGCCTCCTTTGATGCCCACTACCTCTTCCAGGCGCTGGAACATCATCTGGCGAAATACCCCTTTGGGTAGTTTTTCAAGATGCGGTTTGGCCAGTTGGGCGAGCTTGGCTCGCCCGTCGATGCTCTCCATGTGAACTTGACTGATGAGATGTTGGAAGAGATATTCTGATAGCGGTGTGGCCTGTTCGATCCGCTGGTTAAAGGCGTTGCTGCCCTCTTTGCGTACCTGTGTGTCTGGGTCTTCACCTTGGGGAAGAAATAGAAATTTCACCTCCCGTCCATCCCACATCAGCGGTAAGCTGGTTTGCAGGGCTTTCCAAGCGGCTTTATTTCCGGCTTGGTCGCCGTCAAAGCAGAAGACCACTTTCTCGCAGGTGCGGAATATCAGCTCCATGTGCTCATGGGTGGTGGCTGTGCCTAGCGTGGCAACAGCATTAAGAATGCCATGCTGGGCCAGAGCAACGACGTCCATGTAGCCTTCGACAACCAGTAGGTGTGTGATTTTTTTATTTGCTTGGCGTGCTTCATACAGACCATAGAGCGCCCGGCTTTTGTGGAAGAGTGGGGTCTCTGGTGAATTCAGGTATTTTGGCTTGTCATCGCCCAGTACTCGGCCGCCAAAGCCGATAGTTCTTCCTCGTGGGTCTCGAATAGGAAAGATAATGCGATTTCTGAAGCGGTCATACCGTTTGCCATCCAACTCATTGATCATGCCGCATTTCAGTAGGTGGCTTAGGGCAGTGTCGTCGCTTCCCAGGGTTCGGGTTAGGTTATCCCATCCGACTGGGGCATAGCCGATGCCGTAGGTTGCTGCGATTTTGCCGCTAAGGCCTCTGGCCTTAAGGTATTCGATGGCGTGGGAGGCGTGATTGTGGTGTTTTAGTTGCTGTTGATAGAAGCGGGCTGACTCCTCCATAAGCGAGTAGAGGGGGCGTAGGTCAGGCCCCTGGTCCTGTCCCCCTTCTTTGGGGACTTCCAAGCCAACCTGTTGTGCCAAATCCTCTACGGCCTCGACAAAACCTAGGTTGTCATACTCCATAAGGAAGCCAATTGCAGTGCCGTGTGCACCACAACCAAAGCAGTAGTAAAACTGTTTACTGGGGCTGACGGAGAAGGAGGGGGTCTTTTCATCGTGAAAGGGGCAGCAGGCCAAGTAGTCTTGCCCCGCTTTTTTAAGCGGTACGCGACGGTTGATTAGCTCGACGATATCGACCTGGTTGAGTAACCGGTCAATGAATTGAGTGGGAATCTTTCCGGCCATGCCGTTTTACGTGGCCATTGCTATTACGTCCATCCCGGGAAGGATAGCCGAATTTCGTCAGAGCAGGTAAGTGCTTTTATCAGCTGGCCAGTTGCTGCTTTACTGTTGCGCTGACTTTGCCTATGTCGGCACGGCCTTGCATCTGAGGTTTGAGAATGCCCATGACTTTGCCCATATCTTGCATACCAGTTGCACTGCTCTCCTGAATGGCATTTTTAATCATGGCGGCGATCTCTTCATCACTGAGAGCTGCTGGTAGGTAGGCCTCGATGATGCTGATTTCACTCTTTTCCTGATCAGCAAGCTCTTGTCGGCCAGCATTTTCATATTGGCTGATAGAATCTCTACGCTGTTTGATCATTTTATCCAGGATGGCTACCACTTGACTGTCATCAAGTTCAATGCGCTCATCAACTTCGCGCTGTTTAATTGCGGCGGTAATCAGCCTCAGAGTGCCCAGGCGGGCTTTCTCTTTGGCTTTCATCGCAACCTTAACGTCATTTTGGATACGGGTTTTTAACATGCAGGAAGACCGTTTGATCAGAACTCAGTACTGGCGTTCGAAGCGGCGGCTCTCGCGGGAGACTTTCTTTAAATTGCGCTTTACGGCAGCAGCAGCTTTGCGTTTGCGCTCCCAGGTGGGCTTTTCGTAGAACTCGCGACGGCGGACTTCGGCAAGCACACCGGCTTTTTCGCAGGAGCGCTTGAAGCGGCGCATGGCGACTTCAAAAGGTTCATTCTCTTTAACGCGTACGTTAGGCATCTATGATCTATCCTCGAATCTGTTAAGCTTCTCGACCACTCGAAAGGCGGGGATTCTACTCATTGCTGTACCTGTTTGTAAAGGCGTGAGGTAAAAAAACGGGGAAAAATCGTTAATATGCTTATTTTAGGTATCGAAACCTCTTGTGATGAGACTGGTGTGGCACTTTTTGATAGTGAGATGGGACTGCTTGCTGAGGTACTGCACAGTCAGATTGCTATTCATGCGGAGTATGGTGGTGTTGTGCCAGAGCTGGCCTCACGGGATCATGTTCGAAAGGTGCTGCCACTGATCAGGCAGCTTTTTCGTGATGCAGATATTGAGGCGAAGAGTATCGATGGTGTGGCCTATACAGCCGGACCTGGTCTGGTTGGGGCGTTACTGGTTGGGGCATCGGTTGGGCGGAGTCTGGCTTGGTCTTGGGGAGTTCCGGCGGTTGGTGTTCATCATATGGAAGGGCATCTATTGGCGCCCATGCTTGAGCCCGAGCCGCCACCATTTCCTTTCGTTGCGTTGCTTGTTTCAGGTGGGCATACACAATTGGTAGAAGTGGAGGGGGTAGGGCATTATCGCTTACTTGGGGATTCGTTGGATGATGCGGCAGGTGAGGCTTTCGATAAGACGGCCAAATTATTGCGGTTACCCTACCCAGGTGGGGTTGAGTTGGCCCGATTGGCAGAGCAGGGGAATGCCACAAGGTATCGATTTCCTCGCCCGATGACTGATCGGCCAGGTCTTGATTTCAGCTTCAGTGGTTTGAAAACCTTTGCGCTCAATACTCTTCAGAAGGCCGCCAAAAATGAAGGTGAGCCTGTTTCACAGCAGACTCGGGCAGATATTGCTCGTGCTTTTGAAGATGCTGTGGTGGACACCCTGATGATCAAATGTCGGCGTGCTGTTCGGCAGACTGGTATTAAGACACTGGTTTTGGCTGGTGGGGTGAGTGCCAATCAGCAGCTTCGTCAGCAGATCGGTGAGATGATGTTTAAGGAGGGTGGGGCTGCTTACTATCCTCGGCCCGAGTTTTGTACTGATAATGGAGCGATGATCGCCTATGCCGGTTGTCAGCGACTGATGGCTGGAGAGTCGGAGGGGTTGTGTTTTTCAGTTAAGCCGCGTTGGCCTTTGGAAGATTTGAGCGTTTCCTCCTTAAAGGAAGGGGGTTCTTAATTCACCGAAAACTGGATTGAGACACCGAAATCATCAAGACAGCAAACCAAAAATAGGAGCGAGATTAGGCAGGCTGTCGCCTGCGTGCTATCCCTCCCCGGCTAAAGCGTCGGGGTTTCTCGCACATTCAGATGCACTGAGAAAGGGAGATTTTGACGACTCTCCGGCTATTTCACGAACCA
This sequence comes from Candidatus Thiodiazotropha sp., assembly GCA_037382065.1. Taxonomy (GTDB): domain Bacteria; phylum Pseudomonadota; class Gammaproteobacteria; order Chromatiales; family Chromatiaceae; genus Thiodiazotropha. Next base: position 14,338 of record JARRQF010000039.1, read on the forward strand.
TCTTGGGCATGAGATAGCCTGGCAGGCGTGCTAGCAGCTGCTGTTTGAGGTGGGCGATCTTGTTTTCTTCAAGGTCGAAGTGAGCCGCACCAGAGACCTTGTCAAGAAGATGCAGATAGTAGGGCATCACGCCAATTTCAAAGAGCCGTTCGCTCAGTGTGACCAGTGTATCGCTATTGTCATTAACCCCTTTTAGCAACACTGACTGATTAAACAGCATGATGCCAGCGTCTCTCATCATACGGCAGCTATTAGCCAAAGCAGGCGATATCTCATTAGCGTGGTTGATGTGTAGCACCATAATACTTTGAAGGCGGGAGCTGTTTAATAGCTTCAGCAAATCCGGTGTTACTCGCTGAGGCAGTACCACCGGTAAGCGGCTGTGTAGGCGTAGGCGCTTGAGATGGGGCAGTGCTTGTAGTTGTTGTAACCAGCTATTGAGCCGGTTATCGTTAATCATCAGTGGATCCCCGCCGCTGAGAATTACCTCCTCAATTGATGGGTGGTGGCTGAGGTAGTCGAGAATATTCTGCATCTCTCGGGGAGTGGCTGTCCCCTTTTGATAGGGGTAGTGGCGCCGGAAACAGTATCGGCAATGAACCGCACAAGCACCTGTGGTCATGATCAGAATACGGCCATGGTATTTATGAAGCAGTCCTGGCTCCTGTTCAGCCTGCTGGTCCCCAACCGGATCTGCGATGAATCCATCGCTGGTGATTAGCTCTTCATGGCTCGGCAGTACTTGACGCAGCAGTGGATCGTTGGGATCGCCTTTACGCATAAGAGCTGCGTATTCTCGAGGAACTCGCAGGGCGAATTGAAGCTGTGCCTCTGCCGTTTCCTGTTGGAATCGGGCGTCGATTTGCAGATACTTCAAAAGGCTAGGCAAGTCACAGAATGCTTGGGTCAGGGCGCGTTGCCAATCGGATGTCTGCACAGCGGCGTCACTCTCAGGTATGATGTGCGGCGCAATTAAACTGTTTCGTGAGGATGACATGGCTAGCTATAGCACCAATGAATTTAAGGGGGGTCTGAAATTTATGATGGATGGCGACCCCTGTTCCATTATTGAAAACGAATTTGTTAAGCCAGGCAAAGGTCAGGCCTTCAATCGAGTAAAGATTCGTAATCTCAAGACCGGCCGGGTGTTGGAGAAGACTTTTAAATCGGGTGAATCGGTGGAAGCTGCCGATGTTCATGAAACTGATATGCAGTATCTCTATAATGATAACGAATTCTGGTATTTCATGGATCCGACCAGTTTCGAGCAGGTTAGTGCCGATCAAGCCGCCGTTGCTGAGAGTACAAAATGGCTTAAGGAGCAGGATCTCTGTCAGGTGACCCTGTGGAATGGTACACCAATCATTGTTGAACCGCCTAAGTTTGTGGTGTTGAGTGTGGCCGATACCGATCCTGGGCTAAAAGGTGATACCTCGGGAAGTGGAGGCAAGCCAGCTACGCTTGAGACGGGCGCTGTGGTTCGTGTACCTCTGTTTGTGCAGATTGGTGAGCTGATAAAGGTTGATACTCGTTCCGGTGAGTATGTCTCTCGCGCTAAGGATGAGTAGAGCCCCATTACTAAGATGACTCCGCCAGATCTCTGGCGTCCCTCAGCTTCAATGGCGATGCTACACCGCCGAGCAAGGTTGTTGCAGGGGATTCGGGACTATTTTAAACAGGCGGGTGTGCTCGAAGTCGAGACCCCCGTTTGTTCGCGTTTTGCGACAACAGATCCCGCTATTGAGAGTTTCAGTTCGCGCTATACTGGCCCCGAGGCTGTTCAAGGTCTCCCGCTCTATCTACAAACCTCTCCAGAGTTTCCGATGAAGCGTCTGCTGTGTGCAGGAAGTGGGCCGATCTATCAGATCTGCAAAGTATTTCGTGATGGTGAGTTAGGGCGCCGCCATAATCCCGAATTTACTCTTTTGGAGTGGTATCGGCCGGGCTATGACCACTATGATTTGATGGGGGAAGTGGCCCACCTGATCAATCTGCTGGCAGATGCGCCCATGTCAATTGAGAAACTTAGCTATGCTGAGGCATTTGAACGAACTCTACAGTTGAATCCTCATCTAGCAGATATTGCGCAGCTTAGGCAGTGTGCCCTGGATCAAGGTGTCTTGGGCGCTGAAGAGCTACAGCTGGAACATCGCGATGGCTGGTTGGATCTGCTACTGACTCATCTGATTGAGCCAACGCTGGGTGTATCGGGAATGACCCTCCTCTACGACTATCCGGCGAGTCAGGCGGCATTAGCCAGAGTAAGTGATGATTCTCCCCCTGTGGCTCAGCGTTTCGAACTCTATATTAAGGGGGTTGAGATTGCGAATGGCTTTTACGAACTAGCAGATCCTGGGGAGCAGAAGAGTCGTTTTGCCGAGGATAACCGCAAGCGTGATGAGACCGGATATCCGCTCATGCCCATGGATGAATATCTGTTGGATGCCTTGGCAGAGGGCTTACCAGCATGTGCCGGGGTGGCGGTGGGGATCGATCGTCTGCTGATGGTGTTAGCAAAGGTGCGGGATATCAGTGAGGTTGTCAGCTTTAATTTCAGGCGTGCTTAGGGCCTTGGAAAAATAGTTATCCAATCCTGCCGGTTTCTCCGCCCAGCTTCTGCTGGGTGGTTAGTTCCTGATCCCGATGGCTTGCCCCATTTTCACTGGAGAGCCTGCGGTGAAATCATCAATCCATTTCACCGCATCCTTGGCATACAGTAGGATTACCGTGGAGCCCATGTTAAAGCGGCCCATCTCTTCACCTTTTTTTAGTTTGATGGTGGCTGGTTCGGAATGTGCCGTGTAGTTCCAGGAGGAGACGCGCTGGTCGGAGGGTGTGATGGCACCGGCCCACACAGTTTCAATGCTTGAAACAAAGATGGCGCCAACCAGGATCATTGCCATGGGGCCAGCTTCGGTATCGAATAGACTGATGACCCGTTCATTGCGTGCGAATAAGCGGGGCACCTGTTGGCAGGTAGTCTCATTAACGCTGAAGAGTCGTCCAGGGACATGCCACATCTTTTTTAATTGTCCGTCCAGAGGCATGTGTAGACGGTGGTAGTCCCGTGGAGAGAGATAGATGGTGGCGAAGTTACCATCTTTAAATAGGGCTGCCAACTCTGGGTTGCCGCCCAGTAGCTCTAGAAGTGAGTAATCATGTCCTTTGGCTTGAAAGAGATACCCCGCTTCGATATTACCAGCCTGGCTGAGTGCGCCATCAGCAGGGCAGGCAATCTCTCCAGGCTGTTGGGTAATTGGGCGGGCATCAGGACGTAACGCCCGGGTGAAAAAATCATTGAAGCTGCGATAGCGGGTTGGATCACTTTCCAATGCCTCCTGCATATCGACCTGATACCATTTGACCACCTTGCGAATCATAAGGTTCTTTACTGGTTTTGTCTCTATTCGGGTAAGACTGCGCATCAGTCGGGAGAGCAGGTGGTGTGGAAGTAGATACTGGAGGGTGATGAACAGGCCCTCTGCCAGTTTTTTTGAAAGGCTTTTATGTGGCGCTTCGGTTTTATTCATGTTCTGGCTACTGCGTTGATGTGATCAGCTTGGTTAAGTCTTCAGCGATAGTAGCGGCATCCTCGGCTTGGGTAAACAGAGCGCGTAGGTGTTTCTGTGGGTCGATCAGATAGAGGGTCTGTTCAGTGTTTTCTAATGAGATCCCAAAATGGTCGAAAGTCTCATCAATTTTTGCCGGCTCTCCCTGGAGTCCATGGATGTTGATGTCTATTTGTGATAGCGAGTCATCCAGGGTGGCTGTTTGGTGTCTGGGGAGGTAGAGGTAGTGGATGCTTTGCTGTAATTCGGGATGGTTTGCCATGCGGTTATGAATCTGTAAAAGCTGAATCAGAGCTGGGGAGGGCTTTTGCTTTTCACTTGGATCAAGCATCAGCAAACTCCAGTGATTAGCGAGTTGTTTATCGCCGTAGGGTGAGCCTTGCTGATCTGTCAATTCGAATGGGGGAGCCGGGGTTGGCGGAGATATCGATATCCCCTGAATTTCAGGGCTTGATTGTAATTGGGGCTGTTGTGATATGCCTGCGTAGTAGGCCATGCTAAAGGTTATTAGCGCTAGTATAAAGATGACCAGTCGGCGCTGGTTGGATGATGGGCGCCTCATTGGTTCACTTTTGGTGAGTCATTAAGGTTTCCCTGCTCCGACCATGAGCAAGGGCAACCTTTACTTTGTTTAATTTTGAGATGGTATAAGACAAATTGGCTATGCAACTCCTGGTAGGTGGTCTTTTTGTACAGATTAACCACCACCAGGTCTTTTTCTTCCAAGTGATCGTATCGTGCTTGAGGATCGATCAGCAGAGGATGATGGTTGCTCAATTTGTCGATGACAGCGACTGCTGCACAGCTGGCAGGGCAACGCCGTGATTGATCGAGGCACGCATCTCACCCAATATCGATTCGAGTGCGGAGACGCATAGGAGAATGTTCTCAGCTCTTGCGCTGTGGCCCATCAAGCCGATTCTCCACACTTTACCTGCTAGAGCACCAAGCCCTGCCCCTAGTTCCAAGTTGTATTCATTTAACAGCCGACTGCGTACGGTCGCATCATCAACCCCAGACGGAATTGATACTGCGTTAAGCTGAGGCAGGCGATGGGTTTCATCAACAATAAAACAGAGGCCCATGGCTTCCAACCCGGCTTTCAAGGCATGATGCATCCTGGTGTGGCGGCTCCATGCATTTTCCAGTCCCTCGCTCTCCAATATGCAGAGCGCTTCATGCAGACCATAGAGGGCGTTCACAGGAGCTGTATGGTGATAGGCGCGTTTTTGCCCACTGCCCCAATAGCCCATGACCAAGTTTAGATCAAGAAACCAGCTCTGTACCTTGTGTTGACGGTTGCGGACCTTATTTAGAGCCCGCTCATTGAAGCTAATGGGCGAGATGCCGGGTGTACAGGAGAGGCATTTCTGGGTTCCTGAGTAGATGCTGTCAATCTCCCATTCATCAACTTTGAGTTCCGATCCGCCCAATGAAGTGACAGCATCTACGATCGTCAGACAGTCGTGACGGTGTGCCAGCTCAACTAACTCCTTGGCGTCCGATCGTGCTCCAGTAGATGTCTCTGCATGGACAAAGGCCAAAATTTTGGTGTCGCTATGGGTTTGCAGTGCCGCCTCGACTTTCTCCAGGCTTACTGCTGTGCCCCATTCGTCCTCAACCATCACCGCAACGCCGCCACAGCGTTCGACATTCTCTTTCATGCGGCCACCGAACACCCCATTCTGACAGACGATAACCTTATCTCCTGGTTCGACCAGATTGGCAAAACAGGTCTCCATGCCTGCTGAACCAGGCGCTGAGACCGGCATGGTTAATAGGTTCTTGGTTTGGAAGGCATACTGTAAGAGTGTTTTGGTTTGCTCCATCATTTCCACGAAACATGGGTCTAGATGGCCAATTGTGGGACGCGACAGGGCTTCTAAAATACGTGGATGGACGTCCGAAGGGCCAGGGCCCATTAGGGTACGAACAGGTGGAATAAAGCTTGTTGTAGTCATTGAGAATTGCCTTATGTTTAAGGATGCGTGTCAAACTATCTTAGTTGGCTACAGAGTATACTAACCAGAAAGTAAGATACCCAACACTTGAATGCTGTGCGCTTGTCTTGGCAAAGTGTGAAAATGCTACATGATTATTGTTTAATGCTCGGTGGACTAATAGGAATTAAACAATTAAGATTGACTCAGGATACGTCCCATTCAATTCTTAAAATGACGATCTATCTTGTTGATTCTATAATAATTATCATGAATTATAACTTTCATTCCTGCTATGCGATAAAGATATCATTTAATATGTGACCTAGTTCCTCCTGAGGTTGGTATAAAGAACGTTATTCTGCAAAATAATATGAATCTCTGGGGTGCTTGAATGAAATTTATGCAGATCATTTTAACTGCTTTTGTACTGGGGCTGGCCCTCAGTGCCTGTAATGGACATGATGATCAAGCAACAAATGAAATGGCGAGTAATCCACAGGTGGAGACAGTCGTATCAAGTGGTGGTGAAACATCTGACGATGAATCGTTAGATCAGAACGAAGATGTAAGTGAAGTGCCTGCAGTGGGCGTTGGATCTGGAGCAGTTGTGGTTGTTCCACCAGCACCGGTAGCAGCACCAACTCCAGCACCAGTAGCAGCTCCAGCACCAGTAGCAACTCCAGCACCAGCACCAACTCCAGCACCAGCACCAACTCCAGCACCAACTCCAGCACCAGTAGCAACTCCAGCACCAGTAGCAGCTCCAGCACCAGTAGCAACTCCAGCACCAACACCAACTCCAGCACCAGTAGCAACTCCAGCACCAGTAGCAGATAATCCAGTCAATGCAGCAGCAGTTGAGGTGAATGAAACGCCACTTAATCAAGGTGCTGTTAATCTTAACCCGCTAAGAATTTCTGATTCAGGCATTGTGCTTAGCTGGAGAAGTGACTTTAGCGATCCACTGGGGGGCTATGATATTGTTATCGATGGGGTTATTGCTATCCAGGATCGTACTTTCGCCTCTTCTGCCACCATCAGCGGACTGGATTTGAGTGAGTCACATTGTTTTACTATTGAGTCGCGATACACTGATTCCTCAGCGTTTTTTCGCTCGAATCGGCGTTGTACTGAGGCGCAGCAGGCAGCTAATCAAGCGCCATCGATCAGTGGTACTCCTCTAGCAACGGTGGATGCGGGTGAAGCTTATCACTTTTCTCCAACCGCAGTAGATGATGACAACGATACACTGACTTTTTCGGTAACCAATCTGCCTTCATGGGCGAGCTTCAATCACTCAAGTGGGACGCTGAGCGGAACTCCTGGTGTACAGGATGTTGGTGACTATAACAATATTCGGATCAGTGTCAGTGATGGTACAGACACAGACGATCTGGCTGCATTTAGCATACGTGTCAATCGTATAGAAACGGTGTCTACAGCAGGTTCTATTTCACTGAAATGGGTGGCACCTTCAACAAGAACTGATGGTTCATCGCTAAGCCCGTCCGAGATCGATGGCTATCTCATCTATATTGGCACCACTCCAAACAATCTGGAGATGTTGGTCGACTTTAATGAGGGAGATCTCACCAGCTACACCGTTGATAATCTTGAAGTAGGGGACTACTATGTTGCCATCACCGCATACGATAGTGTAGGTAACTCAAGTGGCTTATCTAACGTAGTTCGGAAAAGTGTTGTGCATTAACTATAGGCGCGATTGTTAATGAGGTTAGTCGCTTTGAGCGACTTGCCAGCAATAAGAATCCCGAGAGTTTGGTGGTGATTTGCCATCTCTCGGGATTTTTTATTTGGGAATCCATTTCCTGGATTGATGCATAATTTCTAATTTCTATAGTGTCGAAAATAGCTGATTGATGGGCAATAATGAGGGAATCTGGCGAATATGTATGAGTCATTTTTTGGATTCGATGATACGCCATTTCGGTTAAGCGCGGACGAAAAATTTCGTTTTGAGCATGAGAATTACTTAAGGGCTTCTGCCTATTTAGCTTATGCTCTGCAGCAAAACGAAGGTTTTGTCATGATAACTGGACAGCCTGGTTCCGGAAAGACGACCTTGGTCAGAGATGTTGTCTCCGAAATTGACAGCTCGAAATTTCATGTGCTCAATCTTGTTACCAGTCAACTTCAGGCAGAAGAGCTGCTGAGGAAAGTTGCGTTAGAGTATGGATTGCCAGCCGAAACCTATAATAAAGCGACGCTACTGACGGGTATCCACAAGCATATCGCTAAGCTTCATGAGGATGGCAAGCAGTCCATCCTATTTCTTGACGAAGCTCAAAACCTATCGACAACGGGACTCGAAGAGTTGCGTTTGCTCTCAAACTTGCAGCATGGAAGGAATTCTTTGATGCAAATCGTGTTGATCGGACACGATGAGTTAAGGTCGCTGGTGCTTGGTCCTGGAATGGAGCATATCCAGCAAAGATTGATTGCGATTTGTCAAATCAAGCCGATGTCTCCAGACCAGACCCGCAAATACATCACTCATCGGTTGAGTAAAGTCGGCTGGCGGGATGATCCTCAGATTCAAGATGATGTTTTTCGGTTAATCCATCAAGCGGCACAGGGAGTGCCTAGAAAAATCAATCACTTGATGAGTCGCCTGTTGCTTTTTGCTTTCTTGGAAGAAAAGCATAGCTTGACAGAACAAGATGCGTTCGTCGTGATTGAGGAGTTGGTTGAGGAAAATCGCATTACTCTAAGTAATGGGGAGGATTTTGAAGCCTTTATTCTCAGGTTTCAGGCGGAAAAAGAGCAGCTATTAGTGCGGCAACCAGAGGTTGTTGGGCTGAATGTTAAGCAGTTCAAAAAGCAGGAAGAGCCTCTCCAGGTGCGCGGGACTGGCGGTGTTGATCAAAAAGTTCGGAGTGAGCTGGCTACAAGTACTCATATCATTGCAGAAAATCTCCTATTAGCCATTGATGAATCCGCACAAGAGTGCGAAGAGGCATGGGATATACCTGATTCTGATTGGCATAACTTGGAAAGCGATTTAATCGCCAAAAAAGAAATCTCAGAAAAATCAGCTCAGGTGGATCGATTCACATCGAATGTAAAAGAGTCAATAGATAAAGATCTGGATGATCATGATGATTCGGTGGAGTATCAGCAGCCAGCTTCCTTATTCAGTACCGATGAGATATGGGATGATAAATTGGATCCCAAGGTGGATAAGTCGGCTCATTTTGACTCGCTTAGTGACAGAAGAACTGGTCAGTTCGACCCTTTGAGTGACCTTAAGATGACTGATCAGGCATCTGCTGAGGATGATCATCAATGGGGCGGGGTTTGGTGGATGTCCAATCAAGGTGGCCAAGGTGGAGAGAGGCGGTCTGCTGCAGATAATTATGATTCCCGTCCGCAACGATCCGAGCGAGAATCAGGGTTTGTAAGACATGATAAACGCTCTAATACCATTCAGGTGGATGAGAATCTGAGTATGCCATCTGTTTGGGTGGATGGCTGCCCTGAAGGTGTACCACGTCAAAATAATGAGGTGCACACATTCAATCCTAAACCAGCCGGTCGAGGTGGGATAGTTCGTTTTCTCTACTATGTCATCTCTTTTGTTGTGATTGGTTTTGTTGTCTTTTTGGGCTTGCAGTTTTTTCCAAATGCAATTGATTCTTATTGGCGTGGAGTTCCTTCAGGAGCTGATAGACCAGAGTCGCAAGGTGAAAGGGGTGATGTTTACAAAGATACATTGAGTTCTGTGGAAGTGCCGAAGGAAATTGATGGCATAGATAGCGAGCGTCAGGTTGTGCGTCAAGAATTGTCTATCGAATCAGAACCTGCATCCAAGCCTAAGCCTGAATCTGAGCCTAAGCCTGAACCCAAGCCTAAGCTTGAATCCAAGCCTAAGCCTGAATCCAAGCCTAAGCCTGAATCCAAGCCTAAGCCTGAACCCAAGCCTAAGCTTGAATCCAAGCCTAAGCCTGAATCCAAGCCTAAGCTTGAACCTAAACCATTAATGTCAAATGTTGTACTGCGTGCCCTTGCTGAAATCTATTCAATATAAAATGTTGCTTGAGGAGAATAGCTTCCTTAGAATAACTGGCTACGCTGACGCTCAGGGAGATATGGACTATAATTACCTTCTCTCACTTAAGCGTGCAAAGGAAGTCAAGAAGTTTTTCTTATTGCGCGGTATCGATGGTGACCGGTTGCAGGTGGGCGCTGTCGGTTCTGTAGGGGGGAGGGGGCTGGAATCTGGTCAGACTGGTAGAGAAATTAGAAGTGGAAAGCGCCGGGTTGAAGTGATTCTATTTCCTAAATAAGTTTCTACTGATTATCTGATAAAGTATGTTCTGATTGGAATTGTGAACAAACACCATTTAAATGGCGATTGACCTCTTATAAGTGTAAAAAAAGTGAGAATTATTTCATATCTGGGGGCAAATCTATTGTTCCCTGGTTGTGGAAGTGGTAATTTTATTCTGACTTATGCCTTTGTCGGGATGGGTCTTAAATTTGTATATTTATTCTTTATAAGGATGAAAATCATGAAGAAGTTACTCTTACGTTCTTGTGCTTTAGGCGCCATTCTGGCATTTTCAGCCCTTGGCGCACAGGCTGCATCTTTTGATGCGGGTGTTTTTTCTGATCTTGGGGATGGTTTCACAACCTCAGGTCTGTCTGGCAACTTTCTCGATACCTATAGTTTTACTGTCGAAGATCCTAATCTGAGTATTAAGATTGAAGGTACGCATGAGGGTATGGCTGGTAATGATTTGTTACTAACCAATGTCAATTCAGGTGCTCAGTATCACTTGGGCGAAAATTTTTCTCAGGCACT
>JARRQF010000039.1:24702-25300 GCA_037382065.1 Candidatus Thiodiazotropha sp.
AATGGCGTTGATGGTAATTGCCTTGATGGTACGAAGATTTCTGATTATAACCTGACCATGAGTGCTGTGCCAGTTCCTGCGGCAGCTTGGCTGTTTGGTTCTGCGCTGCTTGGTTTTGTTTCCTTCAGCAGAAGGCGCAAAGTATAAGATCTCGTCGGTTCATTTGACGGGTCTGATACAAAATGGCCATGAGGGGCTTTATACTCCATGGCCGTTTTAATTCCCCTAATTCTACAGCCACCCCCAGTTGTTAGCTATGCCCTGGAAAGGCTGCGTTATATTTTGAACCTAGACTCCGCAGTTGATCGCTAATGCCTGATATAGGTTTATGATAGGTTGAACCTAAAAAATCAGTTGACCACTCCATTCTAATAATAGGATCCTGATTTTTAAGGAAATAGCTTTACGCCATCCAACTGATCTTTTTAGGTTGAATTAAATAATGGATTTAATACATATCCACTCTTGTTCAACTGCGGATTCTAGTGTGGTGCTTCATACAAATTGACGATGATAGCGTGACGCTAAGCGGTTAGCCGCTAGGCGCGTGCCGCCGGGAATGGCTTCTCCCTTTCCAAGGCGCGCAACAACGCGGATG
>JARRQF010000040.1:0-18394 GCA_037382065.1 Candidatus Thiodiazotropha sp.
CAATATTTGAGTGAGATATTCCATGGTATTTTTAAACCGATAGGTCACTCTTTTTGAATACGCTATAAAGTCTGTGATTGCGTAGGATGCGGTGAGCGGTGCGAACCGCATCAATAGTGTGGAGGTTCACGAACATCCATGATGCGGTTCGTGCCTCACCACATCCTACGTTTCGACCCTTGTATCTGGGGAGAATATCAACCCAGATTCTGAATGGTAGTTTGATACCTCTTTTCCAGCTCTTCGAAAACAGGGCCGGGGCAGGATGTGATGCGACGCCCGTCTATCTCTGCAACTGGTATCAATTCTGCTCCGGTGCCAGTTAAGAAACATTCGTTTGCGGTATAGAGATCATAAGGTGCTAAAGGTGTCTCTCTAACAGGAATATCCGCCTGACAAGCTAACTCTATGATCAGATTTCGGGTAATCCCTTCCAATGCGCCTTCAGTAACCGGTGGCGTCAGCAATTCACCTTTGGTTACGACGAAAATATTGTCTGCCGTACCCTCTGCTACCCTGCCCATCTGGTTGAGTAGAATCGCTTCATCTGCTCCTGCCTGATTTGCTTCGATACGCGCCAATATCTGATTCAGGTAGTTAAGGCTTTTGATTCGGGGATCAAGTCCGTCTACCGGTAGACGGCGCGTTGAGGCGATCATCAAGCGTGCACCCTTATTTCGGACTTCGGCACTAACCATGCTCAGGCGATCTGCGATGATAATCATGTTGGGTTGATGACACCCCCTCGGATCAAGCCCCATCGGACCATCGCCACGGGTAACAACCAGTCGCAAATAACCATCTTCTTCTTGAAAAGCAGTCATAACCTTGATAACCGCATGCTCTATTGCTTGCTGATCATAAGGCAACTCAAGAGCAATGGCCTGAGCGGACATGCTGAGTCGCTCAAGGTGCTCGGCTAACTTAAATACCTTCCGTGCATAGAAACGAATACCTTCAAATATGCCATCGCCATACAACAAGCCATGGTCATACACAGAAATGGTCGCCTGTTCGGCTGGAACCAACGCGCCATTGATCCAGCATATTCCTATTGCTTCAGTCATGGATATCACCTGAGAGTATCGTTACAGCCTGACCCATTAGGGTAACCCGGTCACCGTTGAGGCGAACCCGAAGATCACCCCCTCGCGCTGAGGCCTGATAGGCACGCATCTCTGATTTAGCGAGCCGTTCAGCCCAAAATGGCGTAAGCGAGCAGTGTGCTGATCCGGTTACTGGATCTTCTGCGATACCAAGAGCAGGGGCAAAGAATCTCGATATAAAATCGATTCCTGGTATGTCTCCTGGGGCAGTTGCAATAATGCCTCGACAATCTTGAGTTGCCAGACCGGCTTGATCTGGATTTAGCGCACGAACCTGCTCGGCAGACGTGAATAGTGCTAACAGATCTTCGCGTCCTCGGTAGAGGGCTTGCGGTTCAATGCCCAGGGCATCAACCAATGCCTGATTAATCTCGATGGGAGTTAAAAGATCGACGGGAAAATCGAGTGTTATCCCATCAGCTTCGCGTCTGGCCGTGAGTAAACCACTTTTTGTCTGAAAGCGTAGTTGTTGCTCTTCGATGCCCTGTTCCTGCCAAAGTATATGAGCCGAGGCGAGCGTTGCATGGCCACAAAGTGCCACCTCGACCTTAGGCGTAAACCAGCGTAGATCCCACTCATTACTGGCCGTTTTAATTAAAAATGCTGTATCGGAGAGGTTCATCTCCGTCGCAACCGCCTGCATCCAAGTGGTTTCGGCGGCTCCTTCAAGCAGACAGACAGCCGCTGGATTGCCCTGATAGGGTTGGTTGGTAAAGGCATCTACAATATAGATCTGTTGATTCATGTTCCTCTTCCTTTGTTAAGTCTTACTTAACTCTAGTGTGGTGCTTCATACAAATTGACGATGATAGAAGCCTGCTCAGGCCAGGAGACAAGGCGCAATGCGCAGGGAATGGCTCGCCCTTTTCAAGCATTGCAACGCAGTATCCTGTTGCAACGCAGTATCCTGGCCTGAGCAGGCTTCCCTTCGGGCGAGACGCTATCATCGTCAATTTGTATGAAGCACCATACTAGAACCAATAGGACTATCAGTACAGACTCATATTTGTTATTTTGTAGCGGTACAGTTTCATTTTATTTATAACTGTACCTATCAATATCACTCACTCTGTAATGGTGGCGTTATGCCTTGTCTTTATGAAGAACTAGCCTCGCAACTTGCTGAACAGATAGATTTAGGGCTGTTTCAAATTGGCGACCGATTACCAGGCATACGAAAATTTAGCAAACAGCAGCGTGTTAGTCCGGCTACCAGTGTTGCGGTCTATCGAAAACTTGAGGATCAGGGGTATATTGAGGCTCGCTCCCGCTCTGGTTTTTATGTACGTGCCCGGATCTCAAGCCATATCGCTGAGCCGGAGATTTCAGCCCCCAAAAACCGTCCCAATCCCGTGACTGGCCAGGAGTTGGCGCTGCAATTGGTGAAGGCCTCCAATGATCCACAGATGATTCAACTTGGCGCAGCCGTACCTGCCGCCTCCTATCTGCCGACACCTACCATAGAACGTGCCATAGCCCGAGCAAACCGTCTTCAGCGCCATCGCAATAACCAATATGAATTTCCACCCGGGGTCTTGGAGTTACGTCGCCAGATTGCTCGCCGCATGGCCGAAATCGGTTGTCGTGTGCGAGCAGATGAAATCGCCATTACCAATGGTTGTCAGGAGGCACTGACATTGGCGTTACGTGCTGTCACCTCGCCAGGCGATATCGTGGCCATTGAATCACCTACCTTTTATGGTCTGCTTCAGGTAGTTGACTCCCTTGGTTTGAAAGCACTTGAGATACCAACTCATCCCCGAGATGGTATCTCACTACCTGCATTACAACTGGCTCTTGAACAGTGGCCGGTTAAGGCCTGTATACTAGTACCCAACTACAGCAACCCACTGGGTTACTGCATGAGTGATGTTAATAAACAAGCCCTGGTTGAACTACTCAAACAGATGGCGATCCCGCTCATTGAAGATGATGTGTATGGCGACCTGGGGTTTAGCCAACACCGTCCTACAGTATGTAAATCTTTTGACCAAAATGGAGAGGTACTCTATTGTTCCTCTTTTTCCAAAACCCTCTCTCCCGGATTGAGAGTTGGTTGGATTGCGGCAGGTAGATATCAGGAAAAGGTTGAGTATTTAAAATTTGTCACCAACTTGGCAACCCCCACCCTGCCCCAGTTAGCTATTGCCGAACTACTTGATAACGGCCAATATGAACGTCACTTACGTAAGATTCGCAGTGAATATGCCCATGCGGTGGACCGCATGAGCAGAGCGGTTGAGCGCCATTTTCCAGCAGGCACCCGAATCACCCGGCCACAGGGCGGTTTTGTCATCTGGGTTGAATTGCCCGGCAATCACGATAGTTTTAGCATCGCGCAGGAGTTATTGGCAAAAGGTATCAGTATCGCGCCTGGCCCAATCTTTTCCGCAACAGGAAAATATCGTAATTTCCTTCGCCTGTCTTGTGCCTGTGATTGGGATGATCGTATCGAAAAAGCCTTGGCTGCTATCGCTCAGTGCTGTTGGCCAATATGAACAGGTAAGCATTAATAATGCGGTTCGCAAAGCTCACCGCATCCTACATAATACGAGTTTGTCCAGGGAGACGGAAACAGTGGCTTTCCGACAGGATGACCATCTTAAACCTGGGGTACCCATGCAAATAATAATAAGAACATTGGCCATTAGCGTCGGTATCACATCAGCCGGAGCGGTTTGTGCCGAATCTACGGAAGAGAAGCAGATTTCCTCGCTGGCTACCAAGAATGAGGATAACTGGTTATCGGGCATCGACTTTAGCGCTCTGGTAGAAATTGAGGCGCAAAGAGTTTCACCTGACAATGAAAAGCCTGACAGCAATACCTATGACGCAACTATCGAGCTTGGTTTTCAGACCCAATTGAATGCTTGGATATCAGCCAAATTTATTCTGTTTTATGAAAATAGTGACGATGAATCGGGAGAGACCAGCATTGATACGGCCACCATCACTCTAAGCGATCCAGACTCATTCTGGTTCGTCACTGCAGGCCAATATAACCTTCCTTTTGGTGACTATTCGAGCAATCTGATATCAGACCCAATCACTGTAGATGCTGGTGAGACCAGCGGTGTACTGATTGAAACAGGTATCGATATGGTGGGAATTCACGCTTCACTCTATGTTTTCAACGGTGAGCAGGAGAGTGATGTCAGTAATGGAGGAGTATCGCTAGGTTACAGGTTTGAAAGGGATGATGTCACTATCACAACCAGCCTTGGCTGGATAAATGACATGGGAGAATCAGACTTTGTTATCGATGATGAAACAGAGCAGACTAATATGGCTTCCGCCTGGACGGCCTTTGCTCAAATTGAACTGGAATCTATGACATTCATTGGTGAATATGTGGCGGCGACGCAAGCCCTGGAGGCATATAGTACGACCGATAAACCATCTGCCTTCAACCTGGAGGCCGCTTATCATTTTGACCTGCTGAATAAGCCAACTACCCTAGCCATTGGGGTGCAAGGGAGTGCTGAAGCCAGTAACCTTGCCAAAGGACTCGATAAAAAACGGATCATAGCCGGTGCATCTGTGGAGATCTTCAAGGGTGGCTCGATCGCGGTTGAATATACCAAGTCAGAAGAGTATGACGGGGTTGAAAGCGATATCATTACTGGCCAACTGGCGGTTGAGTTTTAGGGGCTCCATTAATTAAGTTAATGCTAAAAAGATTAGTTAGCCACAACAATCAGTGGCACAAGCAGCTCATCTTCGCTCAGTCCACCATGCACACCGATCAGTTCATGGCGCCTCTCTTGGGGCAACCAGTCATTGAGAGTGTAGTGTGATTTCATCAGTAATAGCCGGTCGCCGATGCGATGATGCAATTCAGGATGGGGCTCAGCTAATCCAAACCAGCCACGCTCTATCAGCTCCGATGAGGGATAGATCGACATCTCTGAAGAGAGTTGGCTTTTCACATAGTCATCGAATGCGTTTTCAGTTCCAGGGCGCAGATAGCAGTACGCAGACCTAGATTCACCGCAAAGAGGAAGGGAAAGATATTCGGTTAATTGAGGATGATCATCCAGAGACAATCGGTCGGATGCCTCTGTGTCTATTTGTCCATGGTCAGCACAGACGATGATTAAGGTATTTGTATCCTGGCTTTGCTCGACAATCTCACCAAAGCAGCGGTCGAGTTCCAGCAGATGATGCCGGGCCGCTTCACTCCAAATGCCCTCACTGTGCCCAATTGTATCGAGTTCAGGCCAGTAGGCAAGCAGGTAACGATGCCCCCCTTTGCGTAGCAGCTGTACGGCATTGTCTCTTAGCTCGGTGAGATTTCGATGACTAAGCAAGTGAGAAGCCCCGAGATGACATTGGTTGAAATCTGAATCGGTAATATATGCCGGAGATAATGCCGCCGAGGGGCCAGGAAAACGCTCAGTAAATGGCGTGGTACCCAGTAGACTGCGAACATTAATACCAGCCTGTTTGAGAGAGACGCCGCCATATCTCGGGGTGCCGGGCAGCACAGCAATGCATGCGCCTAGCTCTCTGAAATAGATATGCCAACCTGTCAGTGCGTGTTGTTGGGGCGCATCTCCTGTGAGGTATGTGGTGATTGCTGAGGCAGTTGTTGGGGGATAGACCGAGGTCATCCCACCCAGCAGGTGTCTATTCAAGTGAACGGCGTCTGGCTCGGCACAGAGGTGGTTCAGACCCAGACCATCAATCACCCACAGGAACACCTGGCGATATTTGCTCACCTTTTCCGCTGGCAGCAATCTGTGCTGCGGGTAGGCATGAGGCTGGCCACCTAGGCCTTGTTGGAGGGAGGCCATCAGATTGACAATGCTGCCGCCATAATAGTCTGGTATATGCATACTTAATCTTGATTAGCCCCTCAGATGAGATGTTCGAGTTTAAGCGCGCTTATCGGTTTTTGCTGCGCTTCTCGCTCGCACCAGGACGGGATATTGAAGAGGTGCATGATTCACATTGGGTGATATTATCCTCGCTTATTGTAAGATAGCAAAGATCCGTATCTCCTTGTTTTTTTCATGGGATGACAAGTTCCCCGTCTTAACCAGTTAACCAAGGTGAATCCTTGCGCTTTTTTCGGTATTGTTGGAGTTTCGGCGAAAGCCCTTCATGGTGGAATATGGATACTAAAGACGATCGTTCTGTATCCGCAGACGATGCAACAAGATTGGCAAGCTCCCGGTTGCCTGAAGAGGTTTCTGATGGGGCGACAACCCGCCAGATCACAGAGCCTCTACATACCTCAAGTGAGACCTTGACTTCGATTGCCCAAGAACTCTCCTCTGGCACTTCGGAGGTCTTGACCGTTGGATCGGTTTTAAAAAACCGCTTTGTGCTTGAAGAGATGCTGGGCCGGGGCGGTATGGGTGTCGTCTATAAAGCACAAGATATGCGAAAGGTCGAGGCTATGGACAGAGAGCCCTATATCGCGATCAAGGTGCTCTCGAAGGATTTTCAAGCCAATCCAGATTCTCTTATTGCCTTACAGCGTGAAAGTAAAAAGGCCCAGCAACTGGCACACCCTAATATTGTTACTGTCTATGATTTCGACCGTGATGGCTCAAATGTATTTATGACCATGGAGCTGCTTGAGGGAGAGCCTCTGGATCAATTGATCAGGCGTCATCGTTCTGCGGCGCTTCCCACATCAAAGGCACTTTCGATTATCGAACAGATGAGCCGAGCACTGGCCTATGCTCATTCCAAGAAGATTGTACACTCCGACTTTAAGCCGGGAAATGTCTTTTTAACATCAAAAAACGTGGTTAAAATAGTCGATTTTGGTATCGCACGGGCGGCCAAAAGCGCCGATCGCCCTATTGAGGATGCGACCATCTTCGATCCAGGTTCTCTAGGTGCTCTGACCCCAGCCTATGCAAGCTGCGAGATGCTTGAATATGGTATACCTGATCCACGTGATGATGTCTACGGCCTGGCTGTCGTTGCCTATGAATTGTTAGCGGGCTGTCATCCCTTTAAACGTAAACCTGCAGTCTATGCCAGGGATATGGGGTTCAAGGCGGAACGCCCCAAGGATCTATCGAAAGAGGTCTGGAATGCCATCTCGCATGGGCTTGAGTTTGAGCGCGAGAAGCGTACCAAAAACGCTACTCAGTTTCTTCAAGAGATGTCAGGTCGGCGTACTGGACGTGATCAGGTTATTCCCAAATGGGCTCTCCCGCTCGGCATTGGGATGGGATTGCTCATTTTAGTGGTTAGTGGGTTATTGATTTTTGGTCAGCAAGCGACCAATCTACCGCAAATTCATCTCGAAGAGACAGCAACCCTCGATATTGATCGGCGCGAAAAGATCCAGAGCCTACTGGAGGTGGCTGAGGTTCATACGTTGATCGGCCGCTATCTCGAACCGCCAGGCAGCAGTGCTTATGATGCCTACCAACAGATTCTGACCCTGCACAGTAATAACAAACAGGCCTGGGATGGCCTGCAAGCACTAGGCGATCAGTTAGTAATGAGAATAGAGGAATATATTCGCTCGGGAAACCAACAGCAAGCTCAGGAGCTACTTACCAAAGCGCTGAAAAAACTCCCCGATCATCCAGGGCTGCTTAACCTAAAGAATGAGTTATAGAGGGTTAAATATCTCAAGTTTCGGAGTTTAAATTCAGCAAAATATCACATATAACATATTGAATTACAAAGCACTCGTTCTTTCTTTCCAGACGCAGGCTTTGCTTAGGCACTCCAGCATACTTTTCCAAATTTTCTCCCAACAACAGCCATGGGTAAATCCCTCAAGTAAAATAAATTGGCTGTTTTTTTGTTGTTGTATGGCATTTTTAATCATCTGGGGCGGTATATTTGTATCTCTTCCGCCAGCCAGATGATATTGCTGAATCTTATCTGCCAGTGGATTTATGTTACGTGGGTTTAATGAACCGGTTAACGCATCATAGTGATGTAGTGTCACCCATGCCTGAATATCAAGATTACCCGCCAAGGTCACAACTTGCCTGGTCTGTGGAAACCTTTCGGCAAGTAACATGGCCAGCCCCCCTCCGCCACTAAAACCGATCAATACCAGTTCTTGGTATTCCCCTTGGCGTATCACTTCCTGCAATACGACCGCCATACTATCAACCACCTCTGCCGAGTAGCGCTCTGATGTCCATAGAGAGGGGGAACAGGGGTGTGTGATGGATTTACCGTGATAACAGGGTCGACCAAGATAGATACTGGGCAAATCATCCAAAGCCATTAAGCGCAAACCAACGGGGTTTCTTGGCGTGGGATCCCAGGCAATCAGTTTTCCATCTATCCAGGGAGTACCATCGCCACCCAAATAGACATGCAGAACTAGTGAGTTTTGAACACTATTATTGCGGTATACCAGGTGGCTAAAGCCATTGCCCTGATATTCGCTCTTTTGAAAACCGTAATCCCAGGCTTGCTGATCAAAACGTTTACTCGGCCCAGAGCAGGCTGCCACGAGTAACAATGCTGCAATGCACAAATATCGTGATTTTTTCATAGAAAGGTATTTATCACGTTTCCAGTACCATACAATTTGTCTATCCTTATTGGAGAGACTCAAAAAAGCCGTTATCAGGATATAATATGTTACAGCTCCCCTCCTCTATTCAAACGTGCCGTTTCAAACCATTTACCCTAATTTTTTCCACAATCATTACCGCGTGGCTCGCTCTGTCAGGTTGTCAGTCACAGGAGAGCAAAGCACTACAAGGGGATGCCGCAGCCGCTGTTTCCGGTAATCCTGATAAGTTTCTCATTATTGATTGTCTACTTCCAGGACAGGTGCGTAAACTCGGCTCAAATATGACCTATGTGTCACCCCGAAGACCGGCAAAAACCACAGCATCAGAGTGTGAAATACGCGGTGGAGAGTATGTTGCCTTTGACAGATCTGACTACCGAACATCCCTGCAGGTTTGGCTGCCACAAGCCCAGGAGGGAGACCCAGTGGCACAGAACTATGTGGGCGAAATCTATGAAAAGGGTCTCGGCATAGCACCTGATTATGCCACAGCTGCCGCCTGGTACCTTAAGGCTGCCAATCAGGGCAATTCAAGGGCTCGTATTAACCTGGGGTTTCTCTATGAAAAGGGCCTGGGCACCAAAAAGGATCTATCACAAGCTTTGAACTGGTATCGCAAAGCATCTGGACTGGAGGAGGATAATCTTCAGTTCTCCTCCTCTATTGAGATATCCAAGGCGGAGCGCAAAGAGCTTCGCTTGCTAAAACAGGAGCGACAACAACAGAAGGCGGAGGCCGAAAGCCTGCGTAAGCAACTCAAACTCACTAAGAGTCAGTTGCAATCCGAGCGCTCGAAACTGGCGAAAGCGGAAGATAATTTATTTAACCTGAGAAACGAGATTAACCATCGCGCCAGTTTTGCAGGATTTTCTACCGCCACAACCGACCCACAGGAGTTAGATCAGCTACGTAGTAAGTTGGCGCAGCAGGAGCAAGAGGTTCAGGCGCAACAGCTTGCGATTGTTGCCCTTGAGTCTAACCTTATCTCACAACGCACACAGATGAACGAGGCCCTGCAGCTCTCTGCTCAGGAGAAGTTTCAACTGCAGGAGAAGTTAAAAGTAAAGAGCAGTCAAGCGAGTCAACTAAAAAAGAAATACGACCAAGTTCAAGCGGAATTTTCGGCAGCCACTCAACAGATAAAACATAGCCAACCCAAGCTTGAAGAGCAGCGTAAACAGTTGGAGCTAACCCAACAATCACTCGCAGAAGCAACCAATAAAACCATTACACTCGAACAGAAGATCGCGCTTCTGCTGCAGGACACAGAGAAGCAAGAGAGTGCTATGGGCGCTCAAGGTCAGGCGGCAAAAAAATTAAGGCAGGAGTTAAACCAATATCAACAACGCTTGCAAATCTTGGAGCAGGAGAAAGTCTCTGAAAGTACAACGCTAAAAAGTGACATTGCTGCCCGCGAGCAGGAAATCTCTCAGCTCAATAATAAGCTGGCTAGCGCACAAAAAAAGTTGGAGAAAAACCGTCAACAGATCAGCAAACTGAATCCCAGTCTTGCCCAGCAGCAACTGCTTTTAAACCAAACCCAAAAAAAGCTTGTATCGACAAAAAGAGCAGCAGCCCAAAAAGAGCTGGAACTAAAAAAACTGAGACAAGCAGAGCAAGACTATCTCGATGAGCTCGAAAAACAGCAGATTAAAGTAGATCGTTTTCAGGCTGAGGCATTGCGCTATAGAACTCAGTTAGCCGATCTGCGCACTCAACGGCAGACTGCCTCTCTATCAGGTCCTACAATTGAAATCATCGATCCACCGGTCGCTCTGACTCGGGGTATTCCCAGTATCCGGTTACGCTCCGCAGGCAAAGAGCGCATAGTTACCGGTAAGGTGACAGCTCCGGCTGGTTTACTCTCCTTTACTGTGAATGATAAGTCCGAGACGCCAGATCCATTAGGTATCTTCTCTACCCATATCTCTATTGAGGATGAGCAAACACCCGTGAAAATGGTTGCGGTCGATAAAAAGGGCCAACACACCAGCCTTGAATTTTTATTGATTCCCAAAATGCGCTATGCCACCCGACCTGAGAATCGCACTAACTCACAAAGTAATCAGCGATCCACAACGAAGCAGATCGCAGGTCAAGTCGACTTTGGAAAATTTCATGCTTTGGTCATTGGCAACAATCAGTATCAGCATTTTCCCAATCTTTTGAGTGCCAGATTTGATGCCCAGGAGACAGCGGATCTACTGCACGATAAATATGGTTTTCAAACTACGGTATTGATTGATGCCACCCGTTATGACATGTTATCCGCCTTGAATAAATTGCGTGAAGAGATGACCGAAGATGATAACTTATTAGTCTACTACGCAGGGCATGGTGAACTGGATCAGGTCAACCTTCGTGGCTACTGGCTACCAGTGGATGCAGAACCAAACAGCACAACCAACTGGATATCCAATATTGCTATCACTGATATCCTTAATGCAATGTCGGCGAAGCACATCCTGGTAGTAGCTGACTCCTGTTACTCAGGCTCATTAACCCGCTCTTCAATGGCCAGGCTGGATGTCGGCATGTCTGATGAGGCCAAGACAAAGTGGCTAAAGGTCATGGCAAAAACCCGTTCGCGCACGGTACTGACTTCGGGGGGGCTAAAGCCAGTGCTGGATCAAGGCGGTGGCCAACACTCGGTGTTTTCCAGATACTTTATCAAGACGTTGAAAGAGAACGACACCATACTGGAGGCGTATAAACTATTTCGTGGTTTAGCCAAAGAAGTACAACAGACCGCTTCAAAATTTGGTATTGATCAAATACCGGAGTATGCACCAATCAAGCATGGCGGACATGAAGCAGGGGAATTTTTCTTTATTCCGCAAGGTTGATCGAATGACTAAATGGGATAGCTAACATCGCTATCCCCTTGTTTTACATCTGGTTCAGCATCTAATAATCAGTAGCTCAATAGCTAACCTCAGACGTAATCAGGAAAGTTTTATAGGCCCATTTCAGGCTTTTGAGTGTTTGCTGTAGGGGTTGGCTTGGCGATGCTTTCAGCCCAAGAATTATCCTCGACCTATGCAGAAAAACAACCAGATGAGACACTCTGCGTTTTTAATAGGCACATTCACTGTTAAAATCAGAACACTAATGTGTCCGCGCTATTCATTCCCGCCCTGAATAACAGGGTTTTCCGCGCAGTCTGGATAAATAATAAAGATATAAATTGGAGAGTTTTCTTATGTTTTATGATGGTAAAGCTGTGCCTAGTCCAAGGCTATCATGTAGATTTATACCCTATCTTTCAGCCCTATTGCTAATGCTTTTTTCTATGAGTGCTTCCGCTTCACATAACATATCGTCGACAAGCCTCGACTTTGGAGGTATTGGCGTTGGTAGCAGCAGTAGCGCGATGACGATCACCTTTGACAATACAAATACATCGACACCTATCAGTTTTAATTCTATTTCAGCAACTGGCGACTTCAGTGTCACCCATACTTGCTCAGGCTCACTCGATGAGCTAAGCAGTTGTAGTATCAATGTCATTTTCACGCCCACAGTGTCAGGCGCAGCAACAGGCACACTAACGATATCCGGTCAGGACCCTTTCCTTGCTTCAGCTAATATTCCTTTTACAGAAACCATCTCTCTTAGCGGAACGGGATTAAGCGGAGGATTGTCCTTAGATATCGACAGCAATAGTATCGACCTGGGTTCCGTAACCGTCGGAACGCCTAGTTCCTCAGTATCAACCACGCTTTCTCAAACCGGCAATGCCCCAGTAGATATCACAGCGATCACCACCTCCTCACCCTTTTCTCAGAGTAATGATTGTCCATCTACTCTAGCTGTGGGAGGTAGCTGTACGATTTCAGTCAATGTCACCGCCACATCTCCGGGTGATCTGGCAGGCACATTGAGTATTGCTGGCAGCGCTCCCCAGGGCACATCCACGACCAGCATCGCTCTTAGTGCAACCGCAGCTGCAGCCCCAATAACCTCGCTGGTAGTTTCACCGACGAGTTTGAATTTTGCTGATACTGCCGTCGATACCACCAGTGATGCTCAATCCATAACCATCACTAATCAGGGCAATACAACGGTGAGCACGCTATCAGTATCGGTCACCGGTGATTTCACTCAGACTAATAACTGTTCCACCTCACTCAGTCCAACTACTAGCTGTACCATTTCAGTTATTGCCGCACCCTCAACAGCGGGAGACCTTACTGGCTCAGTAGAGATAGCCGGACTCAGCAATAGCCAGGCAGTAGCAGAATCTGTACCCCTCAGTGTACATGCCACAATAGCCAATCTAACAACCTCCGATACGCAGCTCTCATTCCCCAATGCGTCTATAGACACAAGCAGCCAGCCTCAAGTCTTGACACTCACCAATCAGGGAGATGCGCCCTTAACCATCAATTCAATAACCACCGAAGGCGATTTCACTCAAACCAATAATTGTGGCCAAGTGATCGCCGCTGCTGACAGTTGTGATATCCAGGTGGTATTTGTCCCTCAAACAGAGGGAGCTGCGACGGGTGCCTTGAACATTAATACAAACAGTGGCCTATCTAGGATTGCACTATCGGGTAGGGCTGGTGCTGCAACACTAACTGAGGATACGATTTTTAACCTCCTGATGCCCTATGGAGAAGGAAATCCCAATGTGATATCCACGAGTAGAGCCATTGCTGATGCCTGTACAAGTGGCCGAATCAGCGAGCGTATGCAGGAAGATTGTAATGATGTTGTGGATGCAGCTCGTGAAGGCAATGCCGCCACTACCATGGCACTCTCCCAAATCACACCCGAATCGGCCACTAAGGCTAACAGGACCGCCCATCAAGGTAGCGAGACACAAAACCGTAACCTGGGGTCACGTATCACAGCACTGCGCGCTGGCGCCAGAGGCCTCTCTTTTCAGGGCCTTGATCTGCGTATCGATGATCAGAATCTACCCATTGAACTGATTTCTCAATCCTATGACCACAGCCAACATGGTGGCGGAGCGAGCGAGGATAATCCGCTATTAGATTCAAAGCTTGGCATCTTTATCACTGGGGACATCTCTCGCGGCAGTAGGGATAAAAGCGATCTCGAATCGGGCCTCGATTTCAATACCTATGGCATCACCCTTGGCCTTGACTACCGCATCAGCAACCAGTTCATTCTGGGTGGCGCGATGGGCTACATCGATACCAATACGGAACTGGATAATAATACCGGAGAGATCGATACTCAGGGTTATAGCCTGAGTCTCTACGGCACCTACTACAGCAATCAAGACTACTTTATCGATTTCTCCGCCAGCTACGGATCTAATAACTTCGATCAAAGCCGCCGTATCGACTACAGCCTTGAGGGCCTGGCCGAGGTCAAGCAGAAGCTCACGGCCGATTATGATGGCAACATGTTCAGTCTGTTTGTCGGCTCTGGTTACGATTTCACCCGCGATGCCTGGACTTTTGGACCGCGCGCTGACCTGGAATATATCAAGTCCGATATTGATGGGTTCACTGAGAAAGTCTCTGATGCCAGTGCAGACGGTGGCGGTTGGGCGACCCGCATCAATGCCACTGATCAAAAGCGCCTGACCCTCAAACTGGGTGGCAAGCTATCTTACACTCACAGCGCCGACTGGGGGGTACTTATCCCCTATACCCGACTCGACTTATTGCACGAGTTTAAAGATGATTCACAGGTTATCAGTGCCCATTTCATCAGTGACCCGGCAGGTAATACCATCCGCATCGAGTCCGATGATCCTGACCGTAATTATATGCGTTTGAGACTTGGCACCTCAGCCCAATTCCAGAATGGTATGGTTGGCTTTGTTGACCTCAGCACCCTCCTCGCTCATAGCGACTGGAGTGCGCATACCCTTAGTATCGGTTTTCGCACTGAGTTCTAATATATAGGAGAACCCTCATTCCCATGCAAGTCTGGAGGGAATGAGGGAATTATCCTTTATCGCTTTTTCAAGTCTGGCCTTTTCTTATCTTCACATACCTTGACAAACATCCAACGTAACCCTAAAAAATCAGTTGACCGCTCCATTTTAATAGCAGGGGCCTGATTTTGAAGAAAATAGATTCGATGGTCATGGTCACCTATTGGGTGAATCACGCTACAGCGTGAATGGCGCGCTTATGGCGATATTTCGCCACAGAGGCCAAACGAACATGCATCTTAAAACGCAATGCTTGCTATGACAAATCTCGTTGTATTCTTGCATAGACCTAGTATGATTCAGGCATGATCGTCAAGCACAAGCCCAGTTCGCATGTTTGCCGGACACTATTTCCCAAGAGAGTATAAATGTTTCATTTGAGGCATGCCTTTATTTTAACCAGGGTTGATTTCTTATCTAATCTACTTATGGTTTTGCTATTTCTTCTTTTTCTGCCAGTTAGTGCTTTTGCAACTCTGACGATATCGCCTAGCACTATTAATTTCGGCGAGGTAGAGGTTGGCACGACCAGTTCCGTAAGCATAGTAAGAGTCTTTAATAGCGATCCCCAGCTTAGCGTCATCCTTAGTTCAATCACCGATATCGGCGATTTTAGCCATACCACTAATTGCCCTCGTTCTCTTGGTCCAGGGCTGAGCTGTAGCATTAGTGTGAGGTTTGCACCTCAATCTTCTGGTAATCTCACAGGACGCCTAAGTATTGTAGGAGATGACCCCTCGCTGGACATCACTTCTCCAAACATGGATATCCCTGCTCAAGCAAGGGCCTTTAACTATGCTACCGCCCTATCTGGCATTGGCATAAGTGGTGAATTATCAACAACGTCAAGCAATATTGATTTCGGCTCGGTTACTGTCAATAACCAGAGCCAGGTAGTTTCAGTGCCACTCACCAACTCTGGCAGCGCCACAACCAGCATCACAGGCATCTCGGCGACAACGCCATTCGAACAGACGAATGATTGCCCAAGTTCACTTGCTGCCGGTGAGAGTTGTACAATCCAAGTCACCGTCACCCCTGATATTTCTGGCGCCATCACCGGTTCATTACAGATAACGGGAACCACTCAGGCCGATACACTACAGGAGACCATCTCTCTTACTGTGTCGGGTGTTGCTGAAGTAACCACGATCTCTCCCGCCAGTTTGAGTTTCACGCAAATAGCAACAGGTACTTCCTCTGAGCCCCTCACTGTCACGCTTGAGAACCAGAATAATACCACCATTCAGATTCTCTCTATTTCGACGGAAGGCGACTTTTCCCAAAGTAATGATTGTGCTCAGCAACTCGGCGCATCTGAGAGTTGCACAATACAAGTAACATTCGCCCCTCAGGCTACTGGTACCCAATCAGGCGCCTTGATTATCAGCACAGATATTGATACAAGATCTATACCCCTTTCAGGTACAGCTGATCCCTCTGCAAGCTCAGTTGCCACTATTCTCTTGCCCTATGCAGGAGGAAATCCTAATGTGATATCCACCACTGAAGTCATCGCTGATGCCTGTACAAGTGGCCGAATCAGCGAGCGTATGCAGGAAGATTGTAATGATGTCGTGGACGCGGCCGATCAAGGTGACACCGCCACTGCCACCGCACTCAGCCAAATTACCCCCGAATCAGCCACTAAGGCCAATAAAACCTCCCGACAAGGTAGTGAAACGCAAAACCGCAACCTGGGATCACGTATCACAGCACTGCGCGCCGGAGCCAGAGGTCTCTCTTTTCAGGGGCTCAGTTTGCGTACAGATGATCAAAATCTGCCCATTGAGCTGATTTCTCAAGCCTATAACCGCAGCCGACATGGTGGCGGAGCAAGCGAGGATAATCCGCTATTGGACTCAAAGCTTGGCATCTTTATTACTGGAGACATATCAACCGGCAGCAAAGATAAAAGCGATCTCGAAGCGGGCCTCGATTTCCATACCTATGGCGTCACCATCGGCCTTGACTACCGCATCAATAACCAGTTCATCCTGGGTGGCGCGATGGGCTACATCGATACCAATACAGAGCTCGAAAACAGTGCTGGGGAGACCGACACCCAAGGTTATAGCCTAAGTCTCTATGGCACCTACTATCGCGATCAGAACTACTTTATCGATTTCTCCGCCAGCTACGGCTCAAATAACTTCGATCAAAGCCGCCATATCGACTACAGCCTTGATGGCCTGGCCGACGTCAAGCAGAAGCTCACGGCCGATTATGATGGCAA
Source organism: Candidatus Thiodiazotropha sp. (assembly GCA_037382065.1). Classification (GTDB taxonomy): domain Bacteria; phylum Pseudomonadota; class Gammaproteobacteria; order Chromatiales; family Chromatiaceae; genus Thiodiazotropha. The sequence goes on from JARRQF010000040.1 coordinate 16,776, forward strand.
CATGTTCAGTCTGTTTATCGGTTCTGGTTATGATTTCACCCGCGATGCCTGGACTTTTGGACCGCGCGCTGACCTGGAATATATCAAGTCCGATATCGATGGGTTCACTGAGAAAGTCTCCGATGCCAGTGCAGACGGCGGTGGTTGGGCAACCCGCGTTGATGCCACTGATCAAAAGTGGCTGACCCTCAAACTGGGTGGCAAACTATCTTACACTCACAGCGCCGACTGGGGGGTACTTATCCCCTATACCCGACTCGACTTATTGCACGAGTTTAAAGATGATTCACAGGTTATCAGTGCCCATTTCATCAGTGATCCGGCAGGTAATACCATCCGCATCGAGTCCGATGATCCTGACCGTAATTATATGCGCTTGAGACTTGGCACCTCAGCCCAATTCCAGAATGGTATGGTTGGCTTTATCGACTTCAGCACCCTCCTTGCTCATAGCGACTGGAGTGCGCATACCCTTAGTATCGGTTTTCGCACTGAGTTCTAAGGGTCTCAAAAAAATTAATTATTCATGAACATCTCAAATTCCAGCAAAATCGTAAAATGCCGGGTTACGAACGGCACGCAAATTAACTACTGCTATCTTGTCATTAACTTATCGACAAGAAGCTGTGTAGCGATTGACCCAGCTTGGGAGAGGCACACTATTGAAGAGAACCTGCTCCACTATCAAGTTAACTTAAGCGGCATACTGATTACCCATCATCACCGAGATCACATCGATTTAGCTTCAACCCTTGCCAAAAGCCATAACTGCAAAATCTATTTATCCAGTACGGAATACCGTTATTACAACATGAAGTTGGAACCTAGCGTGTTATTGAAAGATCGCGTTGCTGTCACACTCGGTGGCATGACGATCCTACCAATTGTCACACCTGGCCACACGGCAGGTAGCACATGCTATTTAATCAATAATGCCCTTTTCACTGGTGACACGCTATTCAACGAAGGTACGGGAGTCTGCTTCACAGAGGGAGGAGATCCTATTCAGATGTTCCATAGTGTTCAAACATTAAAACAATTGATTTCAGATAGCGCGATTATCTATCCAGGCCATCGCTACAAGCTCGACCTGGGAATGCAATTCAGCAAGGTTAAGAGATACAATATCTACCTTCAATTCAAAGACATCGATCAATTTGTAAAATTCCGCATGAGAGGGAATAAAAGGCTATATAACTACACTTAAGGCCTTGGAAAAATCAGTCCAACTATCAACTACCCACCCCAGGGCAATTGCACTACGTTGATTTTATGGGACTCGTCGAAATACCCACTCAATCTCAGAAAGCGGCAGGCATTCGCATGACACATTTCATGATAGTGATGTAAGCTGCGCTTACGCTATTTTATATCCCCCTCACCCTGGCCCTCTCCTGCAAGGGGAGGGTGTCGCAAAAGTCATAGGGTGGGGTTCTGTCCCACCATTAAGGAATGAAATGTAGGATGTGGTGAGGTACGAACCGCATCATAACTTTCGATCATGTGCCAATATTTGAGTAAGATATTCCCTGGTATTTTTAAACCGATAGGTCACTCTTTTTGAAGTCGCGATAAAATTTGTGATTGCGTAGGATGCGGTGAGCGGTGCGAACCGCATC
>JARRQF010000041.1:0-17614 GCA_037382065.1 Candidatus Thiodiazotropha sp.
GGACTGTCGTTTTCGCTTGCGGAGTCTGTGTCATCCAATCATTCACTTGATTGTTACGGACGTTGAAGCAAGAAGCCTCGCCCAAAGCAACTTGTTGCGGCGGGCGGGGAGTAGTCACCGACACAGTCCCTGCTCAACCTGATCCCGGGTATTCCGGTCGACCAGTTGTTCGATCAGCTCCAGAGCGAAGTCCATGGCGGTACCTGGGCCACGGGATGTAATCACCAGACCATCGCTGACCACAGCAGCTTCCTGCACATTAACTTGTGACAGCGACAGACGCTCTAATACACCGGGATAGGCGGTTGCTTGCCGTCCATCCAACAGACCCGCTGAGGCCAATACTTTGGGTGCGGCACAGATCGCGGCAGTATATTTACCCAGCTGATGCATCTTTTGCAGAATCTGGTTAATTCTAGGATCGGCATCCAAATAATCAGCCCCAGGTAAGCCACCGGGTAACACCACCATATCAAAATCATCGGCGGTCACATCATCAAGGGTCGTATCAGGTATGAAAGTAATGCCCCTGGATGCCTTAACGGGCTGATCATCTAATCCGGCTGTGACCACTTCGATCCCAGCGCGAGTCAGTAGATCGGTGATGGTAACTGCTTCAAGTTCTTCACAACCCTGCGCAAGGGGGACAAGGACTCGTGCCATTCAAGTTCTCCGTGCCATCGAAGCTATTTTCTTCAAAATCAGATACCTATTATTAGAAATGGAGCGGTCAACTGATTTGCTTTCATTTGCAGAGTATAGCAAAAACATCTCTCAGAATCAGGAACGCCCAAAAGATTAGCCAACTTCGTTGGCTTTGCTATCCATCTCCGTCCAAACAAGTTATGAATGGAGAATTCCGCAAGGTTTGTTAAGAAAGATGGTTCTTGACTGTATCTCATTTGAGATACACAGTAGAAATCAGGCTAACAGTAGGAGATATAACGATGGCCGCTCAAACATCCATGCTGCACATACGTGTAGACGACAAACTCAAGGCCGACGCAACCGAAACGCTAGCTAATCTCGGCTTGTCTGTCTCGGATGCTGTACGCATCTTTCTAACCCGCGTATCCAAAGAAGGCGGCTTGCCCGCCGGTTTGACCATTGATCCGGAAGCCCACGACGAATGGTTCCGGGCCAAAGTACGCGAAGCCCTGGCCGACACCCAACCGGGTGTACCTCATCGGCAGGTCATGGACGAGGTACAAGCCCTGATCGATAGGAAGCGCCGTGCCTGAACTTGAATGGTCGAAACAAGCCCGCGCCGACTTGCTAGCGATTGTTGATTACATCTCTGACGACAACCCTGATGCCGCTCAACGATTGAACCTAAAAAGATCAGTTGGACAGCGTGAAGGGTGCGCTTGTGGCGGTGCAGGGCAAGACGCAACGACGCGGAATAGCCCGCTATTCCAAGGAGTTGCAACGCTGCCATGTGCTGCCACCAGTAGGTGACCATCACCATCGAAGCTATTTTCTTCAAAATCAGATACCTGTTATTAGAATGGAGCGGTCAACTGATTTTTTTAGGTTGAAAGACGATATAGAGGACAAAGCCGCGAAGCTGCCGGAGCATCCGCGCCTCTATCGGCCTGGCCGAGTTGAAGGAACGCGAGAAATGGTCGTTCGGGCAAACTTTATCACTGTGTACACGGAAGACCCTTTTACCGTGCGCATGCTGTAGCGTGATTCACCCAGTAGGTGACCATAACCATCGAAGCTATTTTCTTTAAAATCAGAAACCTGTTATTAGAATGGAGCGATCAACGGATTATTTTAGGTTAATAGACACCCCATGCTCTGCGGGCTCTGCGCTATCAGGGATTGCCTGGGTGTTTTTAATGCCATCCTTATTGTGAAGGCATATCTTCTCTCTGTCCTGAAGAATTTGCGATACAGGAACCAAGGCTATGCCCCGTTGCTTAAGTTTAGGCAACTCTTCGCGAAGTACAGAGAGCGTTGCAGGATAGGGGTGTCCAATGCCGATTGCGCTACCTCTCTTCTGCGCCAACGCCACCAGCTTCTCCAGTTGCCGTCGAACCTTATCCTCCTGTGGCTCATTATCAAGAAACACATCACGTCTCGCACTTGCGATGTAGTTCGAAGCAGCAACACGCTCTGCAACCGTAGCGACTGTGGTCCTGCTATCGATAAAATAGAATCCCCTAAGATGTAATTCATGCATCAGCCATCCCATCGCTGTGGGATCACGAGTCAATAGGCTGCCCATGTGATTATTGACACCCACTAGGTAGGGGATTGAGAGAAAGTTCAGTTCCAAGGTGTGCAGAAATTGATCTTTGCTCATGTTCAGGGACAAAGCGCCTTGCCCCAGTGGCTTACCACTATCCGATTCCATAGGCTGATGCAGCATAACCTCCTTATTCAGTTGATGTGCCTTAGTCGCTAAATTCCAGGCAAAAGGTGTCTGCGGCAAAAATGCGCAGGTTACCGCTCCAGGTAGATCGACGGCGCGCTCTCCAAGAGTTTGCTGGTTACCCAAATCATCAATAATAAGTGCAATGCTAACCACTTGCTGCTTATCCACTCCGACACTGGAGTCAGCCAAAATCACAGAAGGCATGAGGAGCGTTACCAGCCAACCTATCATCAAGCTATGGCTTAGCCTCAGCCTCACCATCAGACGGAATAAACGCTCAACTGGCCGATTTTTTAGGGTTTAGAATGACCAAGCCTTTAAGCAGGTTCAACGCTTCTCCCAATTGATAGTCCTTTGTGGCCAATTCGTCCGTCACTTGATCTGTTAGTGGTTTATTGCCGGCTTCATCCTTTTTCACTGAGTTGCTGTTTTCCAAGTGGCCAGTAAGATTGGACTCCTTAATCGGATTGACGGGACCCTTCTTCATTTTCGACAAGGTAACATCTTCCAGCTCGATATCTGGTTTAATGCCCTCTGCCTGGATTGACCGGCCAGATGGGGTGTAGTAGCGGGCCGTGGTTAATTTCACTGCTGCAGTGTCACTGACGGGAATTATGGTTTGAACCGAGCCTTTCCCAAAGGTTTGGCTACCCATGATAACGGCTCGACCTTGATCTTGTAGAGCACCTGCGACAATTTCCGAGGCTGATGCCGAACCTTCGTTAACCAGTACAACAATCGGTGCACCATTTAGCACATCGTCCGGTGCCGCCTCGAAACGTAGCTGTGAATCTTTCTCTCGCCCTTCTGTATAAACAATCAGACCTGATTCCAAAAAGGCGTCACTAATAGAGACCGCTGCATTTAGTACACCCCCCGGATTATTTCGCAGATCCAACACCATTCCCTGTAAACCACCATCGGACTCATCCTGAAGTTTCCCTAAAGCCTTCAACATATCTCTGGCTGTATTAGTCTGGAATTGGGAAATGCGCAAGTAAGCAAAATGTTGCTCAAGAAGTTGCGTCTTGACGCTGGCGACACGAATAATATCCCGTGTCACACTGATCTTGATCGGCTTCTCCTCCCCTTTTCGGATGATGGTCAGTTCCAGCGTAGTGCCAGGCTTACCACGCATCAACGCAACCGCCTCATTCAGGCCAAGCCCTTTGACCGGAGTATCGTCCAGACGCACGATCAAATCGCCACTCCGCACCCCGGCACGAGCAGCAGGCGTATCGTCTATCGGGGCGATTACTTTGACAAATCCATCCTCCATGCCCACCTCAATTCCCAAACCACCAAATTCTCCCTGGGTGCCAACCTGGAGATCTTTGTACTCCTTAGCATCAAGATAGTTTGAATGGGGGTCGAGACCGGAAACCATGCCACGTATGGCATTTTCCAGTAACACTTGATCATCAACCGGTTCAACATAATTCGCTTTGATGCGACCAAAGATATCGGCAAAGATTCGTAGCTGCTGCAGTGGCAGCGAGTTATCTGGTTGTTCAGTATCTGAATAACTCGTTAACGGCGACAAGATGCCAACCATGAGTATCACATTGAGACCATATCGAGTTTTTCGCATTACGGCTTGTATCATCAGTTTTTCCTACTAACGTGCAGCCAAAAGTAAGCCTGGCTGGCTAATTATTGAATTCGCAAAGGCTGAAACAACTACATTACCTTGTGATCTGTGAGTCACAGAGTAATATGATAGTTCCTTACTTTCCCTTTGGCTGATTATCCGGCCCTTGATCCGCTGGCACCATTGGGCAGGGTTTTTTGGCTGCCCTTTGTAACGAATACCAAAATAGATACCGGATATCGAGCGACCACCACTGCTCCCTACCTGCGCCACCACCTCTCCTGGTTCTACCCACTCTCCCGTTTCTTTGAACAGACTCTGATTGTGACCATAGAGACTCATAAAACCATCTCCGTGATCTATGATGAGTAACAGGCCAAAACCACGCAACCAATTGGCAAAGACTACTCTACCATGATGTATTGCCCTAACCTCTTGACCTTCTGGTGCAGCGATCATAACCCCATCCCACTTTAGCTTACCCACTTCCCGTGCTGAGCCAAAACGTGCGATCAACTTGCCTTTAGAGGGCCAGGGTAACTTTCCCTTGCGTGATTTAAACGAAATATGTGCGTTGCTATTGACGGGGATATCGACCAGCGCTCGCTGGAGATCTGCAAGCAGCGATTTCAGGCGCTTTTCATCTGACTTGAGACTCATCAACTCCTGACCTGTGCTTTTCAACTGGCTATTGAGACTGGCAATAATCTCTTTACGTTCTAGCTGAGCTCCCTCAAGCTGCTTTTTTTGATCGAGATTTTCCCCTTGGAGCTGTTGCAAGCGCTGCTCCTCCTGGGCGATGTTTCGTTCTATCGTATTCAGCTTCTGAAGATTCTTACCTATCTGCCCCATCTGTTCGAGTCGAGCCGAGTTAAGGTAATCGTAATACACCAAAACACGGCTGACTACCGATGGATCCTGTTGATTGAGCAGGATTTTCATTTTTTTCTCTCTTCCCATGATGTAGGCAGCACGAATCTGCCGCTCCAGAGAGGAGCGATGCTGATCGAGTCGTAACTGTGCATCCGATCGCTCTCCCTCAAGCTCAGCCAACCGGCGTCTCTTACTATCCAGAATCTGCTTGGTTATCCGAATGCGCTTGGTAAGCGCCCCGATCTGAGTCTCCGTCTGCTGTAGCTCCCGACTCTTCTGCTGTCGCTCTCCTTCAGCAGCGCTCAACCGATCTTGAAGGGATTGAATGCGTTTCTTAACCAAATCTAGTTTTATCTTTGCTTGCTGATCCGGGGATTCAGACAATGCCAGTTGGAAGTAGGCCAAACCAACTACCCCCAAACAGAGCACTAAAATAGTGCTGAAACGCAGCACAGATCACTCCCCTTCAAATTCGATCAGCGCATGCCCTTTCATCTCATCCGGTTGCTCCAATCCCATGATCTTCAACAGGGTGGGTGAAATATCACACAACGCTCCTCCGTCGATCAGCTTAGCGTTTTCCCGTCCCACGTAGACTAAAGGCACTGGGTTAGTGGTATGAGCGGTATGTGGTTGATGATTAATCTGATCCTGCATCTGTTCCGCATTACCATGATCGGCGGTTACCAGCATCTCACCGCCGACCAGATGCAGTGCCTTGAGTACCCGTCCGAGACAGTGGTCAAGGGTTTCAATAGCATGGATTGCCGCTTCAAATATGCCTGTGTGGCCAACCATGTCACTGTTCGCGTAGTTACAGACGATGACATCGTACTTACCACCTTCAATAGCCTTAACCAGGTGATCGGTCACCTCTTCGGCGCTCATTTCCGGTTTGAGGTCATAGGTCGCTACCTGTGGTGAGGGGACAAGAATTCGGTCTTCTCCTTCAAAGGGCTTCTCACGTCCTCCATTAAAGAAAAAAGTCACATGGGCGTACTTCTCCGTCTCAGCCAGACGCAGCTGTAGTAGCCCCTGCTTTGAAATATATTCACCAAAGACATTGCGCACCTTTTCTGGTGGAAAGGCCACTGGAATATCGAATCGCTTGTCATAGCGAGTCAGACTGACAAATGTGCCCAATTGCGGCACATGCTTACGCACGAAGCCGCAGAAGTCTTGGTCGATTAATGCGCTGGTCAACTGCCGTGCTCGATCAGCCCGGTAATTGAGAAACATGATTACATCGCCATCTTCAACCTGCACGGGTGCCTCTCCGGGTGGGGTAACCAGAGTCGCAGTAACAAACTCATCGGTTTCACCCCGGGCATAGGCATCCCGCAATCCCTGTAAGGCATTTTCCACCCGATACTCTGCTACACCTTCAACCAGAAGGTTGTAAGCCAGCTCGACGCGTTCCCAGCGGTTATCCCGATCCATGGCATAATAGCGTCCAACAAGACTCGCAATCCGCCCTTTGCCAAGATCCCGGAATAGCTCATCCAAGCCGATAATCGAGGCTTCGGCACTCTTTGGAGGAGTATCACGACCATCAAGAAAAGCATGAAAATAGACCTTTTCTGCACCTCGCTCCACGGCGAGTTTCGCCATAGCATGGATATGCTCTTCATGGCTGTGCACGCCGCCGGGTGAAAGCAACCCAAGCAGATGGACCGCCTTGCCGCTGTTTATCGCAAGATCCACTGCTTCGGTAAGTGTCTCATTGGTAAAAAATGAACCTGTGCGGATCGAGCGGGATACTCTGGTGAACTCCTGGTAGACGACCCGTCCCGCACCCAGATTCAGATGACCAACTTCTGAGTTGCCCATCTGTCCACCTGGCAGCCCAACGGCAGCTCCCGATGTGGTAATCAGGCTGTGCTGGTTTTCTCGCCATAGACGATCCCAGACCGGTGTACGGGCTTCTGTGATGGCATTTACCTCAGTGTCTTCACTATAACCCCAGCCGTCCAGGATAGTCAGGACAACTGGCTTTGGTCTGTCAGTCATGGTCGTGAGTTATCTATTTAATTGTTTTACGCGGCAGCATGCTTTGACAATCTTTATAACCTAGAATTCGGAGTTAAACATAGATTTGTGGGTCCACCCAATGGTTAAGAATGAAATTCATGAATTAATCCTGTCTTTCATTACCTTAATATTTAGACATTAGCGGTTAACGGCGGAATCAAGGTTAGATTTAACCCTGTCAGGGGCCAATTAAATCACCAAAACTCACACCAAACCAGAACACAAGCACACAACTCCAAATCAATGCGGCACCAACGACCTCACATTTCTGCTATTAAGCTACTCCTTTTTCGGTTGTCAACGCCTGATTTGCGAGAAAAGTTTCGTATTTCACACCACACTTTCTCTATTAATAAACCCAATAAGTAACCAGGAAAAATAAAAGGGTTCTCTTTAACAGCTAAAACAGCGTATTATTCTATTAGTCACTAGTAAAAGGCTGGTTGTTTATGGAACACAAGTACGACAAAAGCAGCAACTCCTTAAGTTTAAATGAACAAGAGGGTATGGAAAATCTATTTGCAACAGATGATGATGTTGATCGCGCATCGCGCTCTCTGAAGGCTATGTCTCACCCTTTGCGACTTAAAATCCTCTGCACCCTAGGTGGTCAGGAGATCAGTGTCCAAGAGATCGTGGAACATGTTGGCACCTCACAGAGTAATATCTCTCAACACTTGGCTATCTTACGTGACAAGGGCATTCTCGCATCGCGTAAAGATGCCAATCGAGTCTACTACCGCGTAAGCGATTTTCGCACCCTGAAGCTGATCGGCATGATGCGTGAAGTCTTCTGCTCACGCACTAACTGATACTGATACAAGAGGGGGGCACTGCCGTGTAACACGCAAGCCTCCCTAAGCCGAATATTTACCATTAAAATTGCTGACCGCTTAATTGAGATCCTCACCACACTAAAGAAGAGCGATTCCTATGGCGCTCAGACGCAATATTGATCCGCGTCTGAGTCGCGATGATGAGTTCCTGCTGCTGGTGGTCTAACTGCACCGCTTACTTCGCAGGCTAACCCATTAAACCCCAAAAGATCCATTGAGCACACACGTTAAAACAACATTAACCATATGTTTATAAATGATATTCTTTATATACCAACAAGCCATAAATTATGCTGAACCGCACTAAATGTACCCTTTTGCCGATCACAGCCCTTAACCATTAGGCCTCGCTGGTATAAACTCCGCCACCTGTAAACAATCTGCTGCACAAGAGGCATCGAATGGAACAACTCATCGAATTCGCGATGAATCACTGGATACTCGTCCTGTCATTTATACTGGTCGCAGGTCTGTTATTCTTCAATTTGGCACAAGGTGATAAAAATGCCCTGGAACCCATCTCCGCTACCGATATGATCAATCGTGAGGAAGCGGTAGTCATCGATGTAAGATCTGCTGCAGACTTCAACAAGGGCCACATCATCAATGCCATCAACATCCCAAGTAATGGTTTTGCCAACCAACTAGGCGTAATGAACAAGCACAAAGACAAGCCCATCATCGTCAGCTGTAACTCTGGTGCCCAATCATCGAGTGCCTGTACGCAGCTGAGAAAAGCCGGGTTTGAAAGGGTGTATAACCTGAAAGGCGGTATACTCGCCTGGCAAAGTGCCAATCTTCCCATCACACGCAAGAAAAAATAGTACTACCTTGACAAGGAAACCAACATGACCGAAGAAACTAAACCAGCCGAGCAGAATCGAGAGTTCGCCATTCAGCGCGTCTACACCAAAGATATCTCTTTTGAAACCCCCAACTCTCCAACAATTTTTCAGCAGGAGTGGAAACCCGAGACAGGCGTCAACCTCAATACTGAGGTAAACAAACTGACCGATACCGTCTTTGAAGTCATGCTTACTGTGACGGTGACCACTAAAATCGGCGAACAGACGGCCTACTTGGCGGAGGTTAAGCAAGCCGGTATCTTTTCTGCCCAAGGATTTCCAGAGCAGGAGATGGGACCTCTATTGGGAGCCTACTGCCCAAATCAGTTATTCCCTTATGTTAGAGAAGTTATCTCGGATCTCATCATGAAGGGAAGTTTTCCTCAAATGGTTCTTCAGCCAGTGAATTTTGACATGCTCTACGCACAACACCAGCAGGAGCGGGCGAAAAGGGCACAGCAAGAGGCCGAAGGCCAAGCACAGCATTAAGCCTAATGCCCACAAATTCATTTTCAATGATGGAATCTAGATTAGAACTGGCTTGATGAATCGCTCAAATGACAAGCCCATTGCCGTTCTCGGCGCAGGCTCCTGGGGCACAGCACTGGCCATCCTCCTAAGCAGTGATGGGCTTCCTGTCAGGCTTTGGGGGCACTTGCACGCTGAGGTAGAGGCGCTCACTCAAGCGCGGGAGAATCGGGCACTCCTACCCGGCATCCCCTTCCCGGACTCATTGCAACCAGAAACCGATCTACAAACGGCCCTGAATGATGTCTCTGACATCATCATTGCTGTGCCAAGCCACGCCTTTCACAGCATCACAGGCACGATCAGGCCCTTGATCAAAGGTCATCCTGGGATCGCCTGGGCAACTAAGGGTTTCGAACCTGGTAGCCAACGCCTACTCAGTGATGTCGCTGCCGAACAGCTACCTGGACATGAGATTGCCGTTATTTCAGGCCCAAGCTTTGCTGGTGAGGTCGCTCGCAGGTTACCTACTGCGATTACTGTAGCTGGGACAACCCCCCAGCTTGCAGAGCGCATGGCCAACTTATTGCACACCACGTGGTTTCGCGCCTATACCAGCGATGACATGGTGGGAGTACAGGTGGGAGGAGCGAGTAAAAACGTCCTGGCTATCGCAGCGGGAATCGCCGATGGCTTGGGCTTTGGCGCCAATACACGGGCCGCCCTTATCACGCGTGGACTTACCGAAATCATGCGCCTAGGACTCAAGCTGGGTGGAAAATCTGAAACCTTCATGGGCTTGGCAGGGCTTGGCGACTTGCTACTAACCTGTACCGACAACCAATCTCGTAACCGCCGCATGGGACTGGCTCTAGCAGAAGGCGCCTCCCTCGAAACGGCTCGTGAAGCGATCGGCCAGGAAGTCGAGGGCGTTCATGCCGCGAAAGAGGTCTTTACCCTAGCCCGCCGTCAGCAGGTTGAAATGCCGATCTCCGAGCAGGTCTACCGCGTCCTATATGAAGGCCTCAATCCAAAAACAGCCGTCAATAATCTCTTGGACAGAGAGCTGAGAGCAGAAGGATTATAGGTCCATCGAATAATTTTTCAGTAAAATTAGCCCATTAATCACCGAATGGAACAGTCAACTGATTTTTTAGGTTCATAGCCCACCCTCAAACCCTCTCTGCCTCCATGCCTCATAGAGAATCAAAGTAACAGCATTCGACAGATTCAGGCTACGACTTTGCGGCTTCATCGGAATACGAATACGATTGTCAGGGTCCATTGCACACAGTACCTCTTCGGGTAGGCCCCGGCTCTCAGGACCAAACAACAGAGCGTCACCTGGCATATAGGCAACCTCAGCATAGCTACGCTCAGCCTTAGTGGTACAAGCATAGAGGCGGCTCGGCGCAACCTGGTGCAAAAAATTTTCTAGCGAGTCATACTCGCCCACCTCAGCCCACTCATGATAATCGAGACCTGCTCGTCTCAATCGCTTATCATCAAGTTTGAAACCGAGAGGATGAATCAAGTGTAAACTACTGCCACTATTAGCACACAAGCGTATGATATTACCTGTATTAGGTGGAATTTCCGGTTCAAATAGAACAACATGAAACATCCCTCACCCCTAACCAGAGAATGTGTAGCAATTCATGAGTAGCGACAATCCCCCAATCTTGAATACCGAATTCTGTGGTATGTCATTCAATAGCCCTATTGTACTTCTATCTGGATGTGTCGGATTTGGTGAAGAGTACACAAGAGTTAACGGTTTTAGCAATCGAGATGTCGGTGGTATCTGCCTCAAGGGAACGACTTTGGAACCCAGGCTTGGCAATCAACCTCACAGAATTTATGAAACATCGCAAGGAATGCTCAATGCCATCGGCCTGCAAAACCCTGGCGTCGAGAAGGTCATCAATCAGATATTACCTAGCCTGGACTTCACAGAAACCCGCTTCATCGCTAATGTCTCGGGCTCAAGCGTGGAGGAGTATGCAGAAGTCACTCGGCGTTTCGATGACTCACCCATCGACGCCATTGAAATCAATATCTCCTGCCCAAACGTCAAAGAGGGAGGGGTTGCCTTTGGTAACGACCCAGCCATGTCAGCCCGCGTTGTGGAGGCTTGCCGTAACGCGACCCAAAAGCCGCTGATCACCAAACTATCGCCCAATCAGACCGATATTGCCAGTAATGCCAAAGGCTGCATCGAAGCGGGTAGCGACGCCTTCTCAGTGATCAACACCCTGATGGGTATGGCCATTGATATCGAAAGTCGTAGCCCCATCATCGGCAATAATCAGGGAGGACTCTCTGGACCAGCCATCAAACCAGTTGCCTTACTTAAGGTTCATCAGGTCTACCAAGTGTGCAAGCATCATAATATTCCAATCATAGGCCAAGGTGGCATAGCATCAGCGGTAGATGCATTGGAATTTATCATTGCGGGGGCTAGCGCTGTCGGCGTGGGAACAGCACTCTTCTACAACCCGCTGATTTGCAAATCGATCAATGCGGGTATTTTGGACTATCTTAGAAAACACCAGCTATCGTCTGTCGAGCAACTGGTTGGCACACTGCAGTTAAATCAACTGCATTCAGCCAAGTGTGACTGCTAAGAATTGATTAAGGACTATTGGTTTATAATATGACACATCCAACCCCCGAAATATTGAAACAACTCCACCCGCTACACAACCTTAGCGATATCCAACTAGAACTGCTTGGTCGTTCACTGCAAATAAACACGGCTGGGCGCGGCCTAATGATTATGCAACAGGGAGATACCACAGAATTTAGCCTCTACCTGCTTAAGGGCAGGCTGCGACTGCTTTCATCGGATGGGAGAGTAAGCGAAATCGCAGAGGCATCACCACAGGCACAGCAACCCATCGCCAATCTCATTCCCCGGCGATATAGCGTTGAAACGCTCACCCCCACCGAATACCTCATGATTGACCACTCTCTACTTGAAGGGCTATTGGATAATGAGGAGGGCATCACAGCCACAGAACTCAGTAGTGAAACCACTCCCTACAATAATACCAATGCAGAAAACAGCCTGGCCGAGGCACTACTTGCCGATCTCGAACAGGATAAATTAATACTACCCAGCCTACCGGATGTCGCCGTGCGGGTTGGGCGCGCCATGCGAGATGAAAATACCAATGCCCGCAAACTCGCCGAAATCGTACAAACCGACCCAGCCATAACAACCAAACTAATACGTGCATCAAACAGCCCACTTTATGCCGGGATTACAGCAGTAGACTCCTGTGCAGCCGCCATCGTCCGACTGGGTGCTGATGCCACCCACAAACTGGTGTTGACCTTCGCCCTGCGCGAGTTATTCAAAACCCGTTCAACCGTGCTGAAAGAGCATATGCGTGAGTTATGGGTCCACAGCGTTAAGGTCAGCGCCCTCTGTCACATCCTTGCCAATATCACTAAGAAGTTCAATCCAGAGCACGCCTTGCTAGCAGGGCTGCTGCATGACATCGGCAGCATCGCCATTCTCAGCTATGCCGAACGCTTTCCTGAGGTAGCGCATGACAACGCGAAGCTAGATCGGGTGATATCCGATATGCGCGGCCAGATCGGCAGCACCATCCTACGCAGCTGGGGATTTATTGATGACCTGATCATCGTTACCGAAGAAGCGGAAAACTGGAATCGGGTACAACAAAGCGAAGCAGACTATGCCGATCTGGTGATTGTCGCCCAGCTACACACCTACATTGGCACAGAGAAGATGAAACAGCTGCCAACCCTCGACCAGGTGCCCTCTTTGCAGCGCCTTAACCTTGGAGAGCTGACCCCCAAACACAGCTTAAAGATTCTTGACAGGGCTAAGAAGAAAATCGCTCATGCGGAGGCGATGTTAATGGCCTGAGGCAATTATCCTAAAAAAATCAGGAAGCGCATGCCCCTAACTAACCAATCCCATGCCGGACTGGCTGTAGCTCCGCATGCTCAGGCGGCCGAATCGGCTGCGTCGATACTCGCCGAGGGCGGCAATGCCCTTGAAGCCTGCATCTCCATGGCCGCCACCCTGGCCATTGTCTACCCCCACATGACCGGACTCGGTGGAGACAGCTTCTGGCTGCTGCACAAGCCGGGTGATGCTGCTCACTGCATCCTTGGGTCTGGACGCAGTGCCAGAAAGCTCGACAAACAGTTCTATCTTGATCAAGGACTGAAATCTATCCCCTATCGTGGTGGATCCGCTGCAATCACCCTCGCCGGAACCGTCTCGGGCTGGGAACAGGCACAGGCCATCAGCAACGAGCAGTGGCAAGGACGCCTACCACTATCGCGACTGCTGGCTGATGCGCTCAGAATCGCTCGCAACGGATATCGGGTAACAGAGAGCCAGGCACGCGCCACCAGCGACAAGCTGGCACAACTCGCTCACCAGCCCGGCTTCGCCGAGGTCTTCTTGTCACAAGGGCAAGCGCCACAGAGTGGCGACAAGCAAA
Source organism: Candidatus Thiodiazotropha sp. (assembly GCA_037382065.1). Lineage (GTDB taxonomy): Bacteria > Pseudomonadota > Gammaproteobacteria > Chromatiales > Chromatiaceae > Thiodiazotropha. The sequence continues at coordinate 13,515 of JARRQF010000041.1, forward strand.
AACAACCCGCGATGGCAGAAACCTTTGAGCAACTCATCCGATCAGGACTACATGACTTCTACCAAGGAGAGCTGGCCGAAAGCATTGCCCAAGACCTGGCCCGAGCTGGAAGTCCCTTAACCCTCACCGACCTTCATCAACACCAGCTACTCGCTGCCAAGCCCCTCTCTCTCAAACTGGGTAGTGCGACAATCTACACCACACCGCCACCAACTCAGGGAGCGGCAACCTTAATGATACTGGGTCAATTTGCACGCCGCCCTCTCACAATAGCCCAGAGCGAAAACGCCGATACTCTGCACTGGCTGGTGGAGGCAACCAAACAGGCCTTCTGCCTACGCAACCGTGAAATACGAGATCCAGATCGGATGGCCATAGTGGCAGAGCAACTTATCTCCGACCCGCAGCTGGACCGCCTGGCAGCCACTATTGACAGCACAACAGCCGCCCCTTGGAAAACAGCAAGCCACCCGAGCGACACCACCTGGTTTGGTGCCATCGACAAAGAGGGTCGCTCAGTCAGCTGTATCCAGAGCATCTACCACGAGTTCGGCAGCGGCCTGGTACTACCACAAAGTGGCCTCTGCTGGCATAACCGTGGCACCAGCTTCTCCCTGCTACCAGGTCATCCCCTGGAACTCAAACCAAACACCCTCCCACTCCATACCCTCTGCCCCTCCATGGCCCATTTCGATGATGGTCGACGCATGGTATTTGGCACTATGGGTGGCGATGGCCAACCCCAAACGCAATCAATCCTTTTCACTCGCTACGCCGAATATGGCCAATCCCTGGAGGAGGCAATAGCAGCACCGCGCTGGCTACTCGGCCATGCCTGGGGCGACACCTCGGACAGTCTGAAACTGGAGTCGCGCTTCGGCCCAGCACTGGTCGAGAATCTACGCAATCGGGGGCATGACATTGAGGTGCTAGACGCTTACGAAGAGATGATGGGGCATGCTGGAGCCATCCTCCGCCACCCGGATGGACGCATTGAAGGTGCGGCGGATCCCCGTAGTGATGGAGCAGCGGTAGCTGCTGAAGTATAAGAGGAACCTATGAGAAAAATATCATTATTCGATGTCAGTACCCTTCACTCAAAACGGCGGTGGGCGACTCAGCCTTTGGCAGCGTTGCATCCTCTGGTTCCCACGCACCTGAGATGGTGAAAGTATTCGTAGAGGTGGCAGAGGATATCCTTGCTCTCAAGGCACTACTCAGTAAGATAAAAAGTAATGGTTGTCACCACTCTGACATCTTTTTCAATTTTAGCGGTATCGCCATACTCCTCGCCTGCATCCCGAATGTAAAAGCCTCCCTGATGGGCACTTCGTATACCACCAACCGTTACCCCTGCGTTTTTAGCGAATTCATTAGCGGCTAATCGAGCGTTTTTGGTTGCCTCACTGAGCATCTCTGGCTTAATCTCATTAAGTTTGGTGAATCGGAAAGCGGGAGCGCCGTTATCGATGTCGATACCTTGAGCGATGAGTTTATTGACTTTGCTGCGAACCTGAGTGATCTGATCGACTTTATTCGATTCGATACTGATGGAGCCGGCCAGACTATGTGACTCGTCAACCAGTTTCTGATTTTCATCCCGGTATTCCTGGTATTGGTAGTTAAAAACCCCGACTTGGATTTCACTGTCATCGAAGTTATTTTCGTGAAGCAGGGTGATGATTGCCTGCTGGTGTTGTTCAGCCTGCCGGTAAAGTGCAGGTATCTCCTCTCGAGTCTTTCCCGAAACCCGATGCAAGATCGACCAATTGACCCGGTCTGCTTGAACGCGCCGTTCAGCAAGCCCTTTCACTTCTGCCGTGTTGAGCGCCACTTTGGCGTTATACAGAGTTTGCCCAATATAGTAGCCCGCAACAGCTAAACCGATGGCTACAAAGAGTCCAAGAAAGATGAGTCCGCCTTGACTGTTTCGGTTCATTATTGTCTTCCTGAGTAAAAAGTTTTACATGATTAAACATTAACCATAATAACGGTAAACACCCTTTCCTGCACGGATTAAGCGTCAATTCTCAGGTAATGAAGGGTCATGCTCCGTCACATAGTGATCAATCGTAGGATCTCAATTACTACAGTGGTTCAAGAATACCTATGAAAGAACTAAACGATTGAATTAACGCAGGTTTGCAGACAAACGAGGAAACTTGCGAGATAATTACGTACAGCTCAAACGGATGTCTATGGCTGGCATGAATGTATTGCCTCAACTACTCCTATGACCCCCTCCAAAACCTATATCCGTTAGAACACCCAATCAGAAATCGCACTCATCATGGAGCCGTTATGAACAAAGCTGTACCCATCACCCTCGCTCTCGCATGCTTTGGAGGAGGTTACACCGCTGCTTCCTGGTATTTTGGCAAGCAGACCGAAGCCACTCTCAGCGCACAATATGAGCATATGCTGGATAAGGCGTACAATATCAATCTTGTCGACCGGGATTATCAGCGTGGTATCTTTCATTCAACGGAGACTCTGACGCTTGAAATTATCAAGGATCCCGCTATTTCCGCAGCGATTGATGGAGAAGAGTACGTAGCCGCCAAACAACAGCTTTTCAAACTGACCGTTCATAATGATATTCAGCATGGTCCCATCCCTGGTTTTTCGACATTCGCCGCTGCTTCGACAGATACAGACGTCATGCTGATAGAAGGTGTTGAAAAGGAGCTGGCTGAACAACTAGCCAATAAGACTCTTTTCAACCAACATATGATCTTCCACTTTGATGGCACAGGTCATGCCACATTCAATATGCCTAAGCTCGACCTCACATTACCAGGTTTCATAGACAGCACAACAGAAAAAACCGCCGCCCTCAGTTGGGACGGTATGAAAGGTGACATGACTTTCTCTGCAGATATGGCGCATTTCACACTCAATGCACGCTCCCCGATCATGACCCTCACCAGTAGCATTGGAGAAAAAGTCAACCTATCCAACATTCAGATCAGTAGTGAGCAACAGAAAGCCTATGAAGATATCGACGCTTTGTACTCCGGCATCCAACACCTTTCGATTGATGGAATCACCCTTACGACACCTAAAGCAGAAGGTACACCATTTTCAGCAAAACAGCTTACCTATGATGTTAATTTCGCTAAAGATGGCGACTTTCTCAATTTAGTTGAACAGATAGGCATTGAAACAGCACAGATCGGTCAAGACAAAATCGGACCCTTCCACTTTGACTTCTCATTAAACCATCTGCATGGCCATACACTCGCCGACATAGCCAAGTCACTCAATGCATACAACGTTAAAATGAGTAAGAGTGACAAAGATCAAAAGGCCGCAACAGAGCAGCTGGGGCAAACCGTCAAAAAACAGGGGCAGCACCTCTTGGACAACCATCCAGAATTCCGTATTGACCGTATCAGCCTTGCCACAGCGGACGGCGATACCAATCTATCTGGTCAGGTCACGCTGAATAAACTGAATATCGAGGAAGCCATCGAAAACCCATTTATCATGCTTGGGAGCTTGAATGCCACTGGTAAACTCAGTTTTAATGAAAAGATGATTCTCGAACTGCTTCGCAACCCCCCAGGAAGTGAGTTAATGGGGCTTAACGATGAAGCTTCAGACGAGCAGATGACGCGAATAAATATGATCACTGAGCAGTTTCAGCAACAGCTTGCTATGTTCACTGGCATGGGTTATCTCACTCGCGATGGTGACTCACTTAAAACCCATGCTGAATTCAAAACTGGAAAATTGCTGATTAATGGCAAACCATTTCCACCAGTGGCGGCACCCACCCCGATTGAGCAAGACTCAACTTATATAGAGAGTGACCCAAGTCCCATGGAGCAAGAGTCTACGACTGATAAAACTGACCCAACCCCCATGGAAGAAGCACCGCTCTCAGTGGAAGCGAAAACCACGCCTAATTGAACCTAAAAGATTAGTTAGACAGCGTGAAGAGTGCGCTTGTGGTGGTGCAGGGCAAGAAGGGTATCGCTAGTGTGGTGCTTCATACAAATTGACGATGATAGAAGCCTGCTCAGGCCAGGAGACAAGGCGCAATGCGCAGGGAATGGCTCGCCCTTTTCAAGCATGGCAACGCAGTATCCTGGCCT
>JARRQF010000042.1:0-25825 GCA_037382065.1 Candidatus Thiodiazotropha sp.
GGACTGTCGTTTTCGCTTGCGGAGTCTGTGTCATCCAATCATTCACTTGATTGTTACGGACGTTGAAGCAAGAAGCCTCGCCCAAAGCAACTTGTTGCGCCGGGCGGGGAGTAGTCACTGGAAGAAATATTGTGATAGAAGCAGATTCCAGATTCAGACGTCGTTATGTAGATCCAGGGCGGCACTTTTATCCGCTGAATCGTTTTCTGTCTTAGCGCCATCATTGCGCAATAGTTCAAGTTGTTCGAGGTAGGTTTCACTGACATCGCCGGTGACATACTTACCGTTGAAAACCGAGGTATCAAAACGCTCGATATCTGTCTTTCCCTTTTTTTGTACCGCCTCAATCAAATCTTCCAAATCCTGGTAGATCATGCGATCAGCACCGATAACCTCTTTTATCTCATCAACAGTACGGCCATGAGCAACCAGTTCACTCGCAGCTGGCATATCGATGCCGTAGACATTTGGGTAGATCACGGGAGGTGCCGCCGAGGCAAAGTAGACCTTTTTTGCGCCAGCATCGCGTGCTAACTGCACGATCTGTTTAGAAGTAGTGCCACGCACAACCGAATCGTCTACCAGTAGTACGTTTTTTCCTTTGAACTCTAAGTCGATGGCATTCAATTTTTGCCTGACAGACTTCTTGCGCACTGTCTGACCTGGCATGATAAAAGTACGCCCAATATAGCGATTTTTAATAAAGCCTTCGGTATAGCGGACTTTTAGCTCATTCGCCAGACTTAAAGCGGCGGTGCGACTGGTGTCTGGAATAGGAATCACCACATCAACATCATGGTTTGGCCACTCGCGCTGAATCTTTTTCGCCAGTTTTTTTCCCATCCGAGAACGGGCCTTGTGGACAAACACATTATCGATAATCGAATCGGGACGGGCAAAATAGACAAACTCGAAGATACAGGGGGATTTAATCGGATTAGCCGCACATTGCTGGGCATGAAACTGCCCCTCTTTGCTGATAAAAATAGCTTCTCCTGGCTCAAGGTCACGGACTCGTTGGAACCCCAGGGTGTCCAGCGCAACACTCTCTGAGGCGATCATATATTCAGTCCCTTTGTCACTCTCCCGCTTGCCATACACAATGGGGCGAATTGCATGGGGATCACGAAAACCAATCAAACCCACACCAGGAATCATTGCAACAGCGGCATATCCACCCCGACAACGCCGGTGCACACCTGCCACGGCTTTGAAAATATCTTCGGGTGTAATGCGCAACTTATTCTGCATCTGCAGTTCATGGGCGAAGATATTCAGTAATATTTCGGAGTCAGAGGAGGTATTGATATGCCGTAGATCCTCAACAAAAAGGTCTCGGGTCAGCTCCTTGGCATTGGTCAGGTTGCCGTTATGCGCCAGTGTAATGCCATAGGGTGAGTTAACATAGAAAGGTTGTGCTTCCGCTGTTGAGGAGCTGCCTGCTGTCGGGTAACGGGCATGGCCTATGCCAATTTCACCCTTCAGGCGTAACATATGACGGGTACGGAAGACGTCTCTGGCAAGTCCATTGCCCTTACGCAAAAAGAGTTTTCCCTTGTCGCAGGTTACGATACCGGCAGCATCCTGCCCACGATGTTGCAACACCAGCAAAGCATCATAGAGTGACTGATTGACCGGCGACTTACCGACAATACCCACAATACCGCACATATTCAGTTCTCCAGGTTACGCGTCGGATTAATAGTGAAAATTTGCAGCAATATCTTGAGGCAGATAGCTCTTGAGCCAGAGCGCCATATCCTGAAAATAGGGTATCAAAGTTGATTCATGCCACCAGGCATCATTTGGAAATGGTGTCAAACCTGCCAGCAAGACCACTATTGCAACCATCACCGCCCCTCTTGCCGCACCAAAGAAAATGCCAATCATACGATCTGTACCACTCAATCCAGTCGTACTAACCAGCACCTTCATCAAACGGTTGACTATCGCCCCAACGATCAATACCACCACCAAGATCAATACATAGGCTACGCCCAAACGCATCGATTGCACATCGATCCATGGTGAAAGTTGTACAGCAAGTGAACGGAAAAATATCCAGGCCAGAGTAAAGGCTGCAATCCAGGTAGCAAGCGAGAGCACCTCCTGCACAAAGCCTCTTACCAGGCTAATGATAGCGGAAAGCGCTATGATGGCGATGATCAGTATGTCGATCCAGAGCATACAGCTACCCCGTCGGGTGATCCGGTTGATGTCTAAGCAGACCCCGGAAAAAGAGAACCCGGACTAAATCCGGGCATAACTCGATTCAACTTAGGTTTAAATTGGTGGAGCCAGGCGGGATCGAACCGCCGACCTCAACACTGCCAGTGTTGCGCTCTCCCAGCTGAGCTATGGCCCCGGAAAGCCGCGAATATTAGGGCATATTATGCCGCTTGTCCACTGATTTTTTTATCAATCGTGTTATTATTAAACAACACACTATTTCCCTGCCATCTCTATTTTCGCCCAAGAATCCCGCAAGGTAATAATGCGATTGAAAACCAATGGCTCTCGTCCAGCCTCAACACTATCTAAAATAAAGTAGCCTTCTCGCTCGAACTGATACGGCTCATCCACGCCAGCCTGAGTCAGTGCGGGTTCAAAATAACAATTTGTCAAAGTACGCAGGGAGTCAGGATTCAAGTTATCGGTAAAACGGCCACCCTCTTCGACCTTCTCCGCATTGGCTTGGCGAAACAGTCGGTCATAAAGCCGCACTTCGCCCTTTATCCCATGTTGCGCTGAGACCCAGTGAATGACGCCTCTCACCTTACGCCCTTCTGGATTCTTTCCTAAGGTATCCGGGTCATAGCTACAACGCAACTCAACGATCTCTCCTTCGCTGTTTTTGATTACCTCTTCACACTTAATTACATAGGCATTGCGCAAACGCACTTCCCCACCCGTCACCAACCGCTTAAACTTTTTATTTGCCTCCTCCCGAAAATCGGCCTGATCGATAACTATCTCCCGACAGAATGGGATTTGGCGCTCGCCCATCGACTCATCTTTCGGATGGTTAGGCGCATTTAATAACTCACCTTCACCCTGCGGGTAGTTCTCGATTACCACCTTGAGTGGGTGCATAACAGCCATTCGGCGAGGTGCGTGGGCGTCCAGGTCCTCTCGAATGCAATTTTCTAACATACCGATCTCCACCAAACCATCAGATTTGGTGATACCAATGCGCTGACAGAACTCGCGGATGGATGCTGCGGTATAGCCACGCCTTCTCAAACCTGCCAGCGAAGGCATACGAGGATCATCCCACCCCTCAACAAAACCTTCATCAACCAGCTGAGTAAGCTTACGCTTGCTCAACACAGTGTATTCAAGGTTAAGGCGGGAAAACTCTATCTGTTGAGGGTGGCAAGGGACAGAGATGTTATCCAATACCCAGTCATAGAGTGGTCGATGATCTTCGAACTCCAAGGTACAGAGTGAGTGGGTGACACCTTCCAGTGCATCTGAGACAGGATGCGTATAGTCATACATAGGATAGATACACCATGCCTCACCGGTTTGATGATGAATCACTCCGTGACGAATACGATAGAGGGTTGGATCGCGTAGATTTATATTGGGGGAAGCCATATCGATCTTCGCCCTTAATACCCGTTCGCCATCCGCAAAGTCACCCGCTTTCATACGTGCAAACAGTGCCAGATTCTCCTCAATGGAGCGATTTCGGAAAGGGCTTTCGCGACCAGGCTCTTTGAGTGTTCCTCGATAGGCCCGCATCTGTTCTCCGTCCAGGTCACAAACATAGGCTTTGCCTGCTTTGATCAGTTCCACCGCAAAATCATGCAGTTCCTGGAAATAGTTGGAAGCGTAAAACAGGCGATCCTGCCAATCGAACCCCAGCCAATGTACATCCTGCTTAATGCTTTCAACAAACTCAATGTTCTCCTTATGCGGATTGGTATCATCAAATCGCAGATTGCAGTGCCCCTGATAGTCCTGGGCAATACCAAAATTGAGCACGATCGATTTTGCATGTCCAATATGCAGGTAGCCATTCGGCTCAGGAGGGAAGCGGGTATGTACCCGTCCATTGTTTTTTCCCGCTTGCAGATCCTGATCAATGATCTGCCGAATAAAATTGGTTGTTATAGTACTCTTATCCGTTTCACTCATGGCATTGGCTTCTTTATTGTTGACTGGTTTATTATAGTGAATTCCCGGTTCATCCGGCATTGGCTTCACGTTGAGCGATAAATTCCAAGGCCTTATCGATACGTCGTAAACAGGCCTCCTTCCCGACCAGATAGAGGGTGGCATCGATACCTGGCGAAGCCGCTCGCCCTACCACCGCAACGCGTAGAGGTTGTGCAACCTTACCCATTTTTAACTCAAGGGATTCTGAGACCTGTTCCACCAAGCTGTGGAGTGTCTCTTCACGCCAATCATCCAGCCCAGAGAGTGCCTCACGCATCGTCTCCAGAGGAACGCGGGCAACACCACGCAGATGTTTTTTCGCTGCTGTCTCATCAAAAGACTCAAAATCTTGATAACAGAAAGCGCTCATCTCCGCCATTTCCACCAGGGTCCTGGCGCGCTCCTGGTGAGCCTCAGCCACCTTTGTCAGATCGGGCCCCTGGGCAGGGTCGATTCCGAGATTCCCTATATGGGGACTAAGTAAATGGGCGATGCGCTTCGGATCATCCTGCTTGATATAGTGCTGATTCAACCACAGTAGCTTATCGGTATTGAAGCTGGAAGCTGCTTTATTGACGCCATCGATATCGAATAAATCGATCATCTCATCAATGGAGAAAATCTCCTGGTCCCCATGAGACCAGCCCAAGCGTACCAAATAGTTAAGTAGCGCCTCTGGCAGATAGCCGTCTTCTCTATATTGCATCACGCTGACGGCTCCATGACGCTTTGATAACCTCGCTCCATCGTCCCCGAGAATCATAGGTACGTGTCCGTATTTGGGTGGTTGTGCATTCAGCGCCTGCAAGATATTGATCTGTCTGGGTGTATTATTGAGATGGTCATCACCACGAATCACATGGGTAATCGCCATATCCAGATCATCGACCACCACTGTCAGGTTATAAGTGGGAGAGCCGTCAGTACGTCGAATGATTAAATCATCCAACTCTTCATTATTAAAGCTGACCCTGCCGCGAATCAAATCGTCAACCACCACAATCCCGTGGTCGGGGTTACGAAAACGGATGACATGGGGTTCATCGGGACTGATCTCCCGATCCCTACAGTAACCATCATAGCGCGGCTTCTCCTTGCGCTTCATTGCCTCTTCTCGCAGATTATCGAGGCGCTCATGGCTACATGAGCAGCGATAAGCCAGCCCCTGATCCAATAAACTTTGGATGACTTCCTGGTAGCGATCGAAACGTTTAGTCTGATAAAAAGGGCCTTCGTCATACTCAAGACCCAACCAAGTCATACCCTCCAGGATAGCATTCACTGACTCTGCGGTTGAGCGTTCCAGATCCGTATCCTCAATGCGCAGCACAAACTTACCGCCGTGCTTACGAGCGTAGAGCCAGGAAAACAGGGCGGTACGGGCACCGCCGACATGGAGATAGCCGGTAGGGCTGGGAGCAAATCGAGTGCGGACTGTCATGGTTTGGTAAGTCATCCGGTTGCGTGCAAAAGCGGGATTCTATCAGACCTACACTGATTCGGAAGCGGGGAATGTGTAGCAAACTTGGAGATTCTTAAACCTAAAAAGATCAGTTGGGCAGCGTGAAGGGTGCGTTTGTGGTGTGCAGGGCAAGGCGCAACAACGCGGAATAGCCCGCTATTCCAAGGAGTTGCAACGCCGCCATGTGCCGCCACAAGCATACACTTCACGCCGTCAAACAGATCTTTTTAGCTAATTGACCTGGCTGGTGCATATCATTAGAATGCACCGCTCACACCATTCGGGCGCATAGCTCAGCTGGGAGAGCGCTGCAGTCACATTGCAGAGGTCACAGGTTCGATCCCTGTTGCGCCCACCATTTCAGTACCAATTATTGGCATACTACAGTGGCGCTTTGATGCCTGCCGTGTACCAATGCACTCAACGTTGTAGCGTTATCTTTGCCCGGCGATTCGCGGCACGCGCTTGTTGCGTTCGCTTTGGTATGGCTGGCCGCGATTCACCATAGTAGTGCTGTTTGATCAATCCTGGGGCAACCCCTTTGGAAATCAGATAGCGAGCAACGCTTTCTGCCCGTCTAGCGGAGAGTTTTTTGTTATAGCGCCGACGGCCTTGGTCATCAGCATACCCAGCGACTGTAATGGCAGAAATCTTCTCATCCACTAAAACATATTCAACCAGACGATCCAATTGTTGCTTTGCTCGCTCATCAAGGATATGGACATCCAAAGAAAAATGAACTGTTGTGTTTTCAAGCGATTCAAAGCCTTTCCCTGAAAGCTGACTAAGACATTGTTTGAATTCACGATAGGGCCTTAAAAACCTAACCGGTGATAAGCGAACATACACCTGCCGACGACTGTCGTCCCAATCGAAAAAGCCGAAGCTTCCCACCTGCCCTTTTGAGAGAGAGGTCAACAGCCAACCAGCTGGTTTACGTCCCACTCTAATGGGCTGCATACCAGTATGAACCACAAACTGCTGCTGTAGCTCATCAGGATCAGTATGTTCCCAAGCTGGTGAGACCTCCTGCAGGGTCACTTCAAGCTTCTCAGGTATAGGCTGATAACTATTGATGTAGAAATGCAACGCCTCTCCAGCAATGCGACGAAAAACAGCTTCACCGAATTGGGGGATCTGATGATGCAGTTCGCAACTAAAGCCATTCCCGGTAAACACCCATTTAGACTCATGCAGTCCCGCCATGTAGATTTGAGATTCAAGTTGAGGGGAACCGAATAGGTTTGCACAGGAAAGGCAGAGTGCAAAACATAGAGTTACAAAATAGTTGGGGAGTCGTTTTTGCTGAAAACCTGAAAGCACCACGTCGACCATCTGAGGAGATTTATCTGTTATCTGAATATATCGACCAGAAGGAAACGATCCTTAATGGCCATCATGGTGCGATGGGTGTTATTCGTCCTCGTGAGCCTTAAGGTAATCGATCAAACTTCGAAAACGGTTGTAATCCTGATGCTGAAAGACAGGATCATCCTCAGGGGAGACCTCATCCTCAAGCTTTTCCCAATCCTTTTTAGTGAGTGCCTTTTCAATCAGAGGAAAAATCTCCTGCTCTTCAAAATCGATATGTTGACGTTGCAAAGCAACAAACTCACGCCCCTGAGTCTCCACTTTGGTCCGCCTCAACACCTCACCCTGCATGGCTCCTTCCAGGATATTTTTAAAGCGACTTGCCAGGCCAAGTAAATCACGATGTTCGCGGCTAATGCGCTCATAGAGCGTGGCATGGGGTTTCATCGATTTTTTTCGGAATGCGACACGATTTATCTCATCCTCGGTGGGATGGTGTACCTGTTCTGCATAGTGTTCAATGTAATCGATCATTTCGATTTTAAGATCGAAATCATGCTCATGCCCAGCAGCCAAAGCGTCAAGCTCAGCATCCATCAAATCGAGCAGGCGGGAAAGATTTAAATGATCTCGGTGCAGTTTTTCCAGTAGTGAGCTCATGTCGCCCTCCCTCTTTTTCTTAGTTTGCGCCAAATCCAACCTTGCGGGCCGATGTCACCCGTTAAAACGTAGTTTAGAGCATTTGCATTTTGCAGAGTCCATTCCATACGGTTTCTAGCGTAGGAAGATCCACAGAAGAGCAATCGATCATCCTTCTGCACTTTAATCTCTTCCCTTGGCAACAGGGAGTAATCATGATGTCTTAGTAACAATAGCGGAATACAGGGTAGTTTGCTGCGTCTATGCCTCTCCTCAACAAGCAACTCACCTAAAGTCAAATTTTGGCCCGCTTGAAGATGTTGGCAGACAGCATAGGATTCGAGTTCTGAAATGGTCACTTCCCACACCTCAGGAGCATGATTTGACACCAGCGCTGAGATTTGACTAATCAGCTCGCATGCCCACACATCTTCTTGGTACATCGCCAATTTGACGAACATATGCTGCAGTGGAGCCCCTAGCAACACTCGAATGCGATTGGCGATAATGTCACTGGGGAGCATCACCATATCCGCACCAACGGCATGAATCACTGGGTCATTGTATTTACTATTTTGGCGCAAAATCACAAACAGATCGCTATTCAATTGTCTCGCGGTCATAATAATTGACAAATTATTAGCATCATTATCAGTACCAGCCACCAACCCTACTGCCCTGTTAATACTGGCTTCCAATAGGGTCTCCGCTTCAGTACCTTGCCCTACAATGAGGGGAGATTGAGGAGCGCCAGTAAGCTCGGGATCTGCTTCAACCACTACAACTTCCAGATCTTCCTTTACCAACTTATCGTGTACAGCCTTACCAAAACGGCCAAAGCCACAAACCACCCAAAGGCCTTTATTTGGCGGAGAGACAGGTTTACTGAGCATATCGCGCTTCCCCTGTGAGAGCCAATCTTGAAGCAGACTCAGGCATGGCGCCTGTATGGCAGTAGCAAGATAGAGCGCGAAAGCATCGTAGGGATCGATGATGTAATCGGTGCCAAAAGAGGCCATGTTCGCCTCAATATCATGGGAGTCCGCCCGACAGATCACCTGAATATCAGGATGCAGCAGTTTTGACGTAATAGCAATCTTAAGGTTCGTTTCATTGGAATCGGTCAACGCGACTACGCCTTGGCACAAAGGGTGATTTAAACCCGCTTCTATCAGGTGGGCCGGAAGACCCGCATCGCCACATAAACCCGGCACATATTCTCGCAAATTCTCAAGTTTGAGAAGATTGATCCGATCCTGGAGGATATCGATAACCACGGCATGCCGGTTTCCATCAGTGAGAGACTTAACCAAAGCCTCACCGGTCTGACCATAACCACATACGAGATAAAAACATCTCTTTAACCTTATGATATTTTTAGAAAATCTCCTTTCCGTTAAAGCTCTTTGAAATGCCTCATCCTTAAGCAGTGTTAATACGGTTCCGATTGAGTAGAGCCACACCACTACGGTGAAAAAGATTGAAAAACTAACCCATAAACGTTGCGCGGCAGTAAAGGGATATGGCAGCTCGCCAAAGCCGATCGTGCTGGACATGAAACTGACAAAATAGAAGGCATGAAAAAAATCCATGTGCCAAACATTGCCGTCAGGATCTCTGCCAGGAATCATCACCAATCCGAGCATAACAATTGAGTAGGTGATAATGAGGGTCAGCAAAGGCGCCCGCATACGCCGAAAAATTAAGAAGATAATATTATTCATCGGATCTCAGCGAACCTAATTTAACGCCGCAACATCACAGTCTCGATGATTAACAGGACAACAGAGATAACATTGGCAAGCATGGCTCCCCCGGAAAGAGAGACGATACTGGACGTGGCAACCGCTGTTAGCCCTGTTTCGGTAACATGTTCTACCACCATCCAGACAAGCGCCGAAGCAAACAACTGCAATAGCGCCACCAGACTCGTCGCGAGCAGTACGGCCCCCAACTGAGTTCGGTCACCAAACTTCAGTACTGTGGCTATCAGGTTCACCACAATCACAGCAAACAACTCATAGACATGGTGGTGGTCAGGATTATCCAACTCGCCCACAAAAAATCCAAAATTGAGCGTCAGGGCAAGCACAATAAAAAACCCAAATAGAACCTTTTCAGGATTCACGCTTTTTCTCCTTTTGAAATCTGGTCAAAGAGACTCTTATATGTCCATGATTTTGAGGTAAAAGATAACCATCTTCTAGTGTGGTGCTTCATACAAATTGACGATGATAGCGTGACGCTAAGCGGTTAGCCGCTAGGCGCGTGCCGCCGGGAATGGCTTCTCCCTTTCCAAGGCGCGCAACAACGCGGATGACCTGGCCTGAGCAGGCTTCTATCATCGTCAATTTGTATGAAGCACCACACTAGTAGTTTATCCGCTATTGCTACTATTTGGCTAAGATATTCCACCATTTTATCTATCCAGGACTATTGCGCTAAAGCTTTTTCGATAATGACCGCTACTAACCTCAGTTGGAGAGAATGATCGATCTATACTTAATGTAACGCTTATCACTCGATACCATGACCTCTTTCCGAGAAACAGCATTATGTCTAACTTTATAAAATCGGTAGATGACCGTACCCGCCTAGCAGGCACCAACCGTCTTGAGGTTCTACTCTTCAGTCTTGGCAAGGACGTCAGAACAGGGCGTGAAGAGACCTATGGCGTCAACGTATTCAAGGTTCGCGAGGTGATGCTGGTGCCAGAAATCACCCACGCCCCTGATATGCCGGAGTCGGTGGAAGGTATGGTCAGTCTACGCGGTAATATGATTCCTGTAATCAATCTCCCCGATTTCTGTGGTATTCAGACTGAGGAAAAACCGGCCATTCTGATCGTTACCGAATACAATAAAAATGTACAGGGATTCCTGGTTCATGCGGTGGATACCATTGAACGTCTGGCCTGGGAGGATGTGAAGGTACCACCCGCTATGATGGCGCAGCAGCATGGTGGCCTGGTAACCGCCGTCACCGAACTGAAAGATAAGCGACTGGTTATGATCATGGATGTGGAGATGGTTTTGAGTCAAACCTCGGGATTTGGTCAAAGCTCCGATATTTTCGAGGGTATTCAATCTGTTGGTGATGAAGATATCACACTACTATTTGCCGATGATTCCGCAGTAGCCAGAGATCAAATCATCCGCACCATGAACCACATGCATATTAAATATATCTCTACCATCAATGGTGCGGAGGCCTGGGAAAAACTCAAGGAGATTGCTGATCGGGCAAACGCTACCGACCACAAAGCGAGCGACTATGTACAGATGATTCTTACTGACGTTGAAATGCCTGAAATGGATGGCTATGTCCTAACCAAAAAGATCAAGGAAGACCCACGTTTCAGCGACATTCCTGTCATCATGCACTCATCCCTCTCCGCAGATGCCAATATGGCTCTGGGCAAAGGTGTCGGCGCAGATGCCTATGTACCCAAATTCGAACCGACTGAGCTTTCGGCCAAACTTTTTGAGATCATCGAGAAAATCAAAGATAAATAGCTAACCTGATGCTACTCTCCCGCCGGATCTCGATTAAGCCTAATAGTTGTTACCTTCGGTAACAGCTGTTAGGCTTTCTGAATGCAAAAAACACCACCACCCAATCAACAAATAGACCGGACATTAGCCCTCGGACTTCTCATCCTATTGCTCTTCTCAACCCCCATCATGATGTGGTGGACCACCCCAGGCAGCCCCTGGTATCTGCCCTACCTACTCTGGCTGGGCGTCATCATTATTATTGCTTGGATGAATCATAAACCTAGAATTCGCAGTGACTCATAATCTCTGGTTACTATTCGGGATTAGTTTTCTCTATTTGGCGCTGCTATTTCTGATCGCCTTTGCCGCAGACAGCGGACGAATTCCTGAACAGATTATTCGTCACCCATCTATTTATGTCCTCTCTTTAGGGGTCTATGCCACATCCTGGACCTACTATGGCAGTGTCGGTTTTGCACAGAACCAAGGCTATCTGTTTCTAACCATCTATCTGGGGCTAACGCTTGCGTTTGCCCTCACTCCGATTCTATTCCAGCCAATTCTGCGCCTTACCAGGGAGTATCAACTAACCTCGCTGGCTGACCTTTTCGCCTTTCGCTATCGCAGTCAACTGGCCGGCATCCTCGTCACGCTATTCATGTTGGTAGGCACCCTACCCTACATTGCCCTGCAAATCAGAGCGGTTACTGACTCGCTTCAGGTAGCAAGTCAAACCGTCGCACCACGCATTTTGGCTTTCATTTTTTGCGCAACACTGGTGGTGTTTGCAATTCTGTTTGGTGCCCGCCACAGCACCAGTCGCGAGAAACACCGGGGCCTGGTGGTTGCAATCGCTTTTGAATCGATGGTCAAACTGGTGGCTCTGCTGGTGATCGGAGTGAGTGCGTTATTTGGGATTTTTGGTGGCTTCGGAGGATTAGCGCAGTGGCTTGCTAAAAATCCAGAAGCCTTGGAACGTCTCTACGCACCTGTTCGCGAAGGTCCTTGGGCAACCCTTATCCTGCTGGCTTTCGCCGCTGCATTTCTGCTGCCACGCCAGTTTCACATGCTGTTTACAGAAAACCTTGAGCCAAAGGCGTTGCGAACCGCGAGCTGGGCCTTTCCTCTCTATCTCTTACTAATTAATCTGCCGATTCCCCTGATTCTATGGGGTGGAGAGGCGCTTGGTCTTTCACTTAACCCTGATTTCTTTGCCTTGGGTATCAGTCTGCAAGAGGGGCCCTCCTGGCTGTCAGTGCTTACCTTCATTGGAGGGGTCTCTTCTGCCAGTGCTATGATGATCATTACCACCCTGGCGCTCTCATCAATGACCTTAAACCACATCCTGCTGCCGACAAACTTTCCAGATCCTGCGGTCAATCTCTATCGATGGTTATTGTTAGGTCGACGACTGATGATCGCCCTGATTATCATGGCCGGCTATGGCTTCTATATACTCCTGGAAAAACATCAGGGGCTGGTCCAACTCGGTCTGATCTCATTTATCGCGGTCGCCCAGTTCCTGCCCGGTGTAGTTGGCCTGCTCTATTGGCGGCGCGCAACTCATCTCGGATTTACCCTCGGTCTGCTGGCCGGCATTACCATTTGGTCCGCCACCATGCTGCTACCGCTACTCGAAAGTTCAGGCTTTGTCCGCACCGAATTCGATATTCCTGGACTGCGGCTCGCATCGGGCATGGATCAGTGGGAATTCACAACTTTCTGGTCATTGTCAATTAATACCCTACTGTTTGTATTCGGCTCATTGATCAATAAACAGAGCCAGGGAGAAAGGGAGGCAGCCAATGCCTGCTGTAGCGAATCACTGGTGCCGATGGGAGGCATGGTCAGTGCCAGCTCCTCAGCCCAGTTCACTAAACAGCTAGCTCAAATGCTTGGCGACGAAGCCGCACAGCGAGAAGTTGAACAAGCGCTCAAAGACCTGAGCCTTCCCCCGACAGAAACACGCCCGTCCCAATTACGCCGTCTAAGAGAACGTATCGAACGTAACCTCTCTGGTCTACTCGGGCCACAATTGGCCCATATGATCATTAATCGAAGACTACAACTCGATATCCACACCCAAACAGCACTTGCGGATTCCATGCGCTTTATCGAGGATCAGTTGGAACACTCCCGCTCACGCCTACGTGGCTTGAGCGCCGATCTAGATAATCTGCGCCGCTACCACAGACAAATTTTGCTTGACCTCCCTTTGGGCGTCTGCACCATCGACCGACTACGCACCGTCACCATCTGGAATCTAGCCATGGAAGTGATGACCCGAGTCAGTGCGCGGGATGCTATTGGCGTTTCTCTGCACCGTCTGCCGCCTCCCTGGGGAAATCTGCTGACCGGCTTTGCTTCCGCCACTGACGAACATATCCACCATCTAGAAATTACCCATGAAGCTAAGAGCCGCTGGTTCAACCTGCATAAAGCATCCATTCCAGCACCATTACTGGTAAACCACCCTGCAGAAGAGACACGCACCAGTCAGGTCATGTTGCTGGAGGATCTGACAGATCTTGAGACTTTGGAAGCCGAATTAGCTCACAGTGAACGTCTCGCCTCAATCGGACGACTTGCCGCAGGTGTGGCCCATGAGATTGGAAATCCAGTAACTGGCATCGCCTCATTGGCACAAAATCTGCGATATGAAGATGACCCAGAACTGATCAAAGAGAGTATTGAAGAGATCATCAACCAAACCCAGCGTATTACATCCATTGTCAAAACCCTAATGAACTTTAGCCGCAGTAGTGGGATTGGTGCCAACACCCAAACCTTTTTAGTTCACGAAGTTGCCGATGAAGCGATACGCCTAGTAAAGCTAACCCATCACGGACGCCAGATCAAATGCCTCAATGTTTGTGAAGAAGGGGTAACCATCGAAGGTGACCGCCAAGCAATATCCCAGGTACTGGTTAACATATTAACCAATGCCTGCGATGCCTCCCCTCCCAGTGCTCAGGTAGAGATCAGAGCCAGAATAATCGAAGATCTGATACGAATCGAGATATCTGATCAGGGAGAAGGCATCTCGGAGAAAAACCTAAACTACATCTTCGAGCCATTCTTTACAACCAAGGCCCCAGGCGAAGGGACTGGCCTGGGATTGGCCATTGCTTACAAAATAGTCTCTGATCATAAAGGAACCATTAGTATCGATTCAGAGGAAGGTCAGGGCACCTGTGTCACCATGGATCTACCAAAAAATTATACTCACTACAAGAATTTGTGAAAAATCACAGCGGATTCTAAGTTGAACCACATACTCATTATTGAAGATGAAACAGTTATCCGACGTGCCGTAAAAAGGCTGCTGGAACGCAATGGCTATCGAGTTGGTGAAGCGGGCTCCGTTGAGGAGGCCGTAGAGCTACCTCTGGCTAATTTCGACCTGATTATCAGCGACGTACGTTTACCCGGTGCGCCCGGTATCAAAATTATTGACCTGGCAGCTCCAACACCTGTCTTAATCATGACCAGTTACGCCAGCATCCGTTCAGCAGTTGACGCCATGAAACTGGGAGCCATCGACTATATCGCTAAGCCCTTTGATCATGACGAGTTATTAATGGTCGTCGAACGCATCATCCAACAGGACCGACAATCACGTCAGCAGGAGGTGCTGAAATCTGAGGTGGAAAAAAGCTACCCCGTCAGTGGCATGATCGGCAAGTCTCCGGCGATGGTTGATCTATTTCGACGTATTGACAAAGTAGCCCCAACCGACGCCACTGTGTTGATCCTGGGAGAGTCAGGAACAGGCAAAGAGTTGGTCGCCCGCGCGTTGCATGAAAAAAGCCACCGTTGTCAATCGCCTTTTGTCGTTTTTAATTGTGCGGCTATTCCTGAAAACCAGGTTGAGACAGAGTTATTTGGTCAGCAGGAGAAACGAGACACCAGACGCGGTGGCCTACTCGCCAAAGCCCATGGGGGTACGCTCTTTATGGATCAGGTTGGCGAACTATCGATGGCGGCTCAGGCTCGCTTGCTCAGAGTGTTACAGGGAGATGATTACGCCACCAGTCAGCAGATGGATGATCAAGGCGGCGCTGACATCCGCATCATTGCGGCCACACACCGAGATATTCGTCAACTGGTACAGGAACAGACCTTCCGCAGTGACCTCTACTTTCGCTTGCGGGTGGTTGAAATGGCACTACCGCCACTACGTGAACGTGGAAATGACATCAAAGCCCTGGCAAAATATCTTCTGGGTAAATCCTGCGCCCAGCTCAATCGTCCTGCCCTGACACTAAGCCGTAGCGCATTGGATGCGATTCGCCGCTATCACTGGCCGGGCAATGTAAGGGAGCTGGCCAACACCATTGAACGCTCAGTGATCCTTTGTGAGGGGGACCACATTACCCCAGAACTACTTGCCATTGATCATCATATGACGACAAGCCGTTATCGTGATGATACGTCCCAGGACAACCTTTCGCTAGAAGAGTATTTTCGCCATTTTGTATTAGACCATCAAGACCATATGAATGAAACGGAATTAGCAAAACAGCTCGGCATTAGCCGCAAGGCTCTTTGGGAACGACGCCAAAGATTTGGTATTCCTCGGGATAAAAAGAGCAAGAAGATCTAGGCGAAGAGTATCGCTAACCAGTGGATCAGGCATTGCGCGCCAAAAACCCATCATTAACCTGGCTCCCCTTTTTGAGTTAAACTCTGCAATCTGATTTAACCTAAAAAGATCAGTTGGACAGCGTGAAGGGTGCGCTTGTGGTGGTGCAGAGCAAGGGTCGCTCCTGCACATCCATGTGCCCGCGACACGAGTGCATCCATGCACGGCGCGCAATAGCCCGCTATTCCTAGGTTTACAGCTCCACCTCTGGCGCTGCCCTTTGATAATGACAGAATGGATACCCATGACCGAACTAAAAATACTCTGCGAACACCGCCCATCATCAATGAAACTCGAAATTCAAGGGGTATACGACTGGCCGATCTGGAAAAAAGAGGTCTCCACATTTGCATGGAGCTACGATCAAACTGAAGTCTGCTATTTCCTTCGTGGCAAGGTGATCGTCACCCCTGAGGATGGTGAACCTCAAGAGTTCAAACGAGGTGACCTGGTCACATTTCCAGCTGGGTTGAAGTGTACCTGGGAGATTCTCAAAGAGGTTGAAAAGCACTACACCTTCGAGTAGTCCATTAAATCCTAGCGTGACTACTCCCCGCCCGCCGCAACAAGTTGCTTTGGGCGAGGCTTCTTGCTTCAACGTCCGTAACAATCAACTAAGTGACTAGGGCACCTACCTACTCAACAAGGGCATAGGAATATGCAAGGCAGACCCAATGGCCCGCAACAGTTCTAACTCTTGAGCAGCAACCTGGGCATCATAAAGAGTCGTCTCAAGCAGTGCTGTAACGAGACGCTCTTTATCTTTGCTCTTGAGTCTATCGAGTTTGCCCAGAGCTTTGTCCAGAGCGCTTGGCCAATTTCCAGGCAGCTGCATGGGGACCTGCTCTAACCCCGCGACTTTCATGCCAGCCTGATAACTACGCAACACCATCCCCCTATCGTTATGCCCCTGATCTGCAAGGATAGCTATCACATCCCTTACTGCTTCGATTTGATCCTCTAGCTTATAACTCCCGGCTGCACGACTCAGAGCTGGATTCATAGACTCTTTCAGGTGTAGATTGATCACCTTTGCTAGCAAAAATTCAAACACCTCAATCTTTCCATCCTGGCGCACGACATCGGTTACTGTATCAAGCATGCGGTGAATATAGGTTTCAGGCCGTCGCTTCAAAGCAGGAAAGGCAATCTCCAGCAGAGGCAGGCGCTGCTCAGGAAGAATTGGCATGGCAGATCTCCGCAGATAGCGCACCTGTGATTCACTATCTGCGCCCAGCTTTTTGGCTATAATCAAGAGCTGTTGCTCGCGTATTGTCTCATTCTCATCAAGCAAAACACAAAGCAGCAACTCCGGAGCCCATTCGGTGGAGCGAGCGGCAGAAACCAGGGTAGTAGGCAGGCTAGCGGCTATCGATGCTGCAGTGATGATCTGTTCCCAACCAGGTTGACCAATGCCATCAATGATATTGCGTGGATCGAAAGGGGTTGCTGATGCCGACTTTTTCTCCACACTTTTCTTCTTTTCATCTTGCTTGCGTCTACGCCGACTCAGACGCTTGGCAACTTCACTCAACTCCTCTTCTCTAAAGCTGGGTTCGATACGTTGGATGCGTTCGACAATTGGAGGATGGGTAGCAAACAGGGCAGCGCGGCGGCCCTGACCAAACAACATGTGAGCAATCTCTTCACTGTCACTTTCCAGCAAAGCACCTGAGCTATGCACTGCAATCTTTTTCAAGGCCCCGGCGATACCCTGTGGATTGCGGGTAAACTGTACAGCGGAAGCATCCGCTAGGTACTCCCTTTGCCGAGAGACAGCTGCCTTAATCCAGCGTGCGAAAAAGAGCCCCAGGTAACCGATAGCTGTCAGCGCAACGGCGAACAAAATAATGGCGCCACCATGACTGTTTTTTGATCGTGAGGTGTAACGACTGCCAATGAGGATTTTCCGACCGGCAATTGCTAGAATCAAAATGCCGAACAGAGCCCCCATGAGGCGAATATTAAGACGCATATCGCCATTAAAAATATGGCTGAATTCATGGGCTATAACACCCTGCAGTTCCTCTCTATTGAGACTTTCCAGTGTGCCTTGAGTTACCGCTACGGCAGCATCGCTGGGTGAATATCCGGCGGCAAAGGCATTGATGCCAGGCTCCTGTTCCAAAATGTAGATCTCAGGAACAGGCACACCTGAGGCGATAGCAATCTCTTCAACGACATTACGCAGACGCTGGCGAAGCGGATCCTTCGGGTCGACCTCCACAGGGACTCCACCCATCTGACGAGCCACAGCGCCCCCACCATCTTTCAAACTGGCGCTTCGATAGAGACTGGCCAAGCCAATAACAGCACCGGTACCTGCTGAGCCAAAAAGCCATAGGGAACGGTTATTCAGGAAAAAACCTGCCAAGGTACTAGAGGTGGTAGTCAATGGATCAGCAAGCAGATTGCCAAACAGCAGCAGAGCTGCTGTATCAATCGCCAAAATAATAACGATAACAGCAAGGATGAAGAGCAACACCAATTTCCGGGTGTTACGTTTGGCGACATCCTGTTGTTCGAAAAAATTCACGCTTTGTCAGGCCGCGATGTTTAGTTAAACGACACCTTAGGCACATCGCGCTTTACTTCATCCTCTATCTCAAGCAACGAAGCTGCCTGAAAATGAAACCAGCCTGAAATCAAATTACTGGGGAATGACTCTCGGTCGATGTTATAGCGCATCACCGAGTCATTATAGCCCTGACGAGCAAAGGCTACCTTATTTTCAGTACTGACCAGCTCTTCAGAGAGCTGCAACATATTCTCATTGGCTTTCAGGTCCGGATAGGCCTCAGACAGCGCGAACATTCGTCCCAGGGCGCCACTGAGCCCCTGCTCCGCTTCACCAAGCTGCTTCATTGCCTGGGGATTTGAAGGATCTTTAGCCGCCTCCTGCAAGCCACTGACAGCTCGATTGCGCGCTGCTATCACGGCCTCCAGGGTCTCTTTCTCATGTTTCATATACCCCTTGGCCGTCTCTACCAGATTAGGAATCAGGTCATAACGCCGTGTCAGCTGGACATCGATTTGGGCAAAGGCATTTTGGTAGCGATTCCGCCCAGTGATAAGCCTGTTATACAGGCCAACACCCAAGCCGATGACCACCAAAATAATAGCCAGAAGTACAATCAGAGTTGTCATTGTTATGTCCTTTTGCCTATTTCGCAAATGGTGGAGCAGTGAAATAACTGAGTCTATGGCTCATTATAGTAAATGGCAGGAACCCAGGGTGAACTGCGGGTAAATATATCAGGAGACAAGCAGACATATCTGAGTCTAAAATTCGCGCATCTATTCCTTTGAGAGAGTGATATTCAAATGAGTCGAGTTTTGATCATCGGTGCGGGAGGCGTTGGACGTGTCGTCACCCATAAATGTGCGCAACTTCCAGACGTCTTTAGCGATATCTGGCTAGCCAGCAGAACATTGTCCAAATGCGATCAAATCGCCAGTGAAATCCAAAGTTCAACCATTCACACCGCACAGGTGGACGCTGATAATGTTAAAGAGCTAGTCACGCTGATACGCCGTATCGAGCCAAAACTGCTGATTAATGTTGCCCTGCCCTATCAAGACCTGACGATTATGGACGCCTGCCTGGAGACTGGAGTTCACTATCTGGACACAGCCAACTATGAACCGTTGGATGAGGCCAAATTTGAGTATAAATGGCAGTGGGCCTACCAAGACAAGTTCAAAGAGGCCAGACTAACTGCGCTACTTGGTTCGGGCTTCGATCCTGGTGTCACTAACGTCTTCACCGCACATGCATTAAAACACCATTTTGACTCTATCGACCAAGTAGACATTCTCGATTGTAATGCGGGTGACCATGGCTACGCCTTTGCCACCAACTTTAATCCTGAAATCAACATTCGTGAGGTAACCGCCAATGGCCGCTATTACGAAAATGGCCAATGGATAGAAACTCAACCTATGGAGATATCACGGGTTTTCGATTTTCCGGAGATTGGACCACGTAAAATGTTCCTGCTCTACCATGAAGAGATGGAATCACTCACCAAACACATCCCAGTTCAGCGTATGCGTTTCTGGATGACCTTTGGCGAGAGTTATCTGAAACATCTCGAGGTTATCCGCAATCTGGGGCTCGACAGCATTGCTCCTATCGAGTTTCAAGGCCAGCAGATCGTCCCCTTGCAGTTTCTCAAAGCACTGCTGCCCGACCCCGCCTCCTTGGGGCCGCGCACCAAGGGGAAAACCAATATCGGCTGTATTATCCGGGGTGAGAAAAACGGCCAACCGGTCTCTCGCTATATCTACAATATCTGCGACCATGAGACCTGTTATAAAGAGACCTGCGCCCAAGGAGTCTCCTACACCACAGGAGTGCCTGCCATGATTGGTGCCAAAATGATCCTGGAAGGGAAGTGGCGCCAACCCGGAGTGTGGAATATGGAGCAGTTCGATCCCGATCCTTTTATGCATGATCTCAATCTCTATGGTCTGCCGTGGCAAGATCTGCCCTGCGATATCGAC
The DNA here is from genome assembly GCA_037382065.1 of Candidatus Thiodiazotropha sp. Taxonomy (GTDB): domain Bacteria; phylum Pseudomonadota; class Gammaproteobacteria; order Chromatiales; family Chromatiaceae; genus Thiodiazotropha. The sequence goes on from JARRQF010000042.1 coordinate 20,225, forward strand.
ATCGACAATCTGCCCAATTCATGAGTAGTAAATTCGATGAGCTACCCTCACCCTGCTACCTGCTAGAGGTCTCAGCGCTAAAATCGAATCTGCGCTTAATCGAGCGGGTTCAGCAGGCATCAGGGTGCAAGATTATTCTTGCATTGAAAGGCTTCGCTATGTGGTCCACCTTTCCAATAGTCAGGGAGTATCTATCAGGCTGCTCCGCCAGCTCCTACAACGAGGCGCGCCTTGCTCGGCAACGTTTCGCTGGCCATGTCCATCTCTACGCCCCTGCCTACAGCCCAGAGGAGTTTCCATCGCTGATTCCGCTTAGTGACCGTATTACCTTCAACTCGCTAAGTCAGTGGCAGCGTTTTGGTGAACATGCACTTGCCGCAGGGATCTCCTGTGGCTTAAGGGTTAACCCCGGCATTCAGGAAGTTGAAACCGATCTCTACAATCCCTGTCATGCCCAATCGAGACTCGGTTTATCCGCTGACGAGGTTACCAAAGGATTTCCACAAGGTATCGAGGGTCTGCATGTGCATGCGCTTTGTGAGTGCGGCGCAGATGCCACACAGCGTTTGATTCAGGCTGTGGAAGAAAAATTCGGACATCTACTCCCGACCCTGAAGTGGTGCAATCTTGGTGGAGGCCACCTGATAACCCGTGCTGGCTATGATGTCGAGGGCTTAATAGAGAGTATCAAGGCCTTCCGGCAACGCCATCCACACTTAGAAATTATCCTAGAACCCGGCTCAGCAATAGCCTGGAGAACCGGTCCCCTAGTTTCAACAGTACTGGATCTCATTGAACGTGGCGGTATATCGATTGCACTGTTAGATGTTTCTGCCTCGGCCCACATGCCTGATGTACTGGAAATGCCCTATCGAGCCGAAGTGCGTGGTGCAGACCTGCCTGGATTAAAGTCCTACACCTACCGCCTCGGTGGACCAACCTGCCTTGCCGGAGATGTGATTGGCGACTATGCCTTTGATCAACCATTAAACCTTGGAGACAAAATCATCTTCGAAGACATGATGCACTACACTATGGTCAAGACTACCCACTTCAATGGTGTATCCCATCCCTCCATTGCCATACGCCATGAGAATGGCGAGATAGTGATCGTAAAACAGTTTAATTATGCCGACTATGAGGGCAGATTATCTTGACAGGGTCAAGCCATTAAATTCGAGCGAGTGGTGTGGATTAATATGGAAAAGATCTTGAATCTGCGCTTTTGTGTTTATTTATCCACTTAGTATTTTTATTCGGACAACGATAATCTGGCTCAAAATGGCACGCTATGGGAGTCACAAACCGTTTGCACATAGAAAATTGTGCAAAATCTCCCAAATAGCTATAACTTTTTCTCTATCCGGTATATACTTCTATGCAGATATATTAAATGCCATTAAGTAATTGTGGTTTTTTATGGATAAATCTATACGTTATAAGAGTGAACAACATTCTGATAACAGTAGCGCTTCCCATACCACCCCCAACCATTTGGGGCGGCACCTCATAGCCGATTTTTTTGGAGCAGAGCATCTACAAGACTCAGCTCACATCGAACGGGCATTACTTGCCGCAGCCCTGGCCGCAGGGGCTAAGGTTCTAAACTCTCATATCCATGATTTTGACGAGGGCCAAGGGGTAACTGGCGTAATCACCTTAGCTGAGTCCCATATTAGCATCCATTCCTGGCCCGAACATGACTATGCCGCCATCGATATATTCATGTGTGGCAATGCGAATCCCTTAATCGCACTGAAGTCATTGGAGGAGGCCCTGCGTCCGACCAAAACCAACATTCATGTGATCGAGCGTGGTGGAATTTAATCGATGTCTGGATTGCTGGCGTTCAGATTGAATTATCAGTGGCTCATGCTCCCTTTGAAGTACGCGCCCTATACCAGTCTGCTGCTGGCACTCTCAGCATTCGTCTATTGGGCCTTACAAGGCCCACCTACTGCGACCCCGAGCAACCCATTTGAATTTATAGGTAACCTATTCCGTCACAAGGACCTCCTACATCTTAGCTCAAACCTATTCGTCATCGCCTACGCGGGCAACCATTGCGAATCGGTAAAAGGTGGCCCCTTCATGCTGCTTGTCGCGATCACCAGCTTGCTGACTGGCAGCATCATGGAGTATCTGCTGATCGATGGACGATTTATTGGTCTCTCGGCTGCAGCCTACGGTTTAGCCGCTTGGTCAGCAATCGACATCTTCGGCTTAACACTAACCAAATCACTAATAATCACGATTGCATTTACAGCAATCATTACAGCCGGAATATCAGACACTACTATCGTTGCACATGCAGTAGGTGCCTTAACCGGGGGATTGATGACTATGTTTGGAAAATTATTCAGTAATAAATCAGCAGACCCAAAACCTGTACAAGCGGATAGCGCGCAAACCGATTATCGTCTTCGACCGATGACCATGGACGACATACCCGTTGCTGTAGAGATCATTGCACTAACAGACGAGGACGATGCTGAAGATGCAGAAGAGAATCTAGCCGAGCGTAGTTGCCAGGGAATGTACGTATTGGAAGAAGCCGGACAGATGATCGGCTTAACCGGATTCTACAAGTCAAGCGATGTTGGCGATATCGCCTGGCTGTCATGGACCTATCTACACCCGTCGGCACAAGGCAAGGGTGGCGGACGATTCATGATGCACGAGATGCTGCGCCTACTGGATAATGAAAACATTAGGAAACTCTTCATCGCCACCAGCGATTACTGTGAAGATGGTAAGCCCATCTACGCCTCTGCACACGCCCTCTATGAGGCTCTCGGCGCAGTAAAAGAACTTCAAGTCGATGACTATCATGATAATGGAGAGGCGATGATTATCTATGGTTTTAGCAATCCGCGTTTCGACTCTGTGGCGCCAAAAAACAGATCCCAACCGTTAACTGGCATCCGCTTTCAGGGAATTCATGCGGCAGCAGAATCATCCCATGGATACGAAATCCAATGGGATTCATCGCCCGAGATGGAGAGTATCACGGGACTAGACAACTGCCTCTCTCAGGCACAGCGTGAAAACGCAAGAATTCTATTTGTAGCACTACCGGAAGATATCGCGGCAGCTGAGTCACTCAGCAAAGCGGGCTTTCAAAATTGTGGCACGCTGCCAGATTACTACGAAAAAGGCTTAGGACTCATCTATTGGGTACTGAAAGAATAACATGATTAGAATTTTTTTAAGGGTAAAAATAACCAAGTCAACACCTATCTATTTCTGATAAATATACAGGAGCAAAATTGTGAAGAGAGTTAAATATATTGTTTCCGCCGCTGCTTTGACAATATTGTTATCAGCATGTGGCGGTTCACCCACAGAGAGCGCTGACCTAAACGCAGTCCTCGATAGAACGCTCACTGCGCTAGAGAGCTACCAAGTCCATCTCAGTGAAAACAATGTAACAGAAGTCAGTGACCAAGAGATGCCAACTCTGCTTGAGAACTTGCATGATTCCTACAATGCCGAGCCTAAATTCTATGGTGCACCTATTGGTGTTGCATTGAAAGAGGATGCCAGTTTTGATGGTTTTAAAGATAGCAACAGTAATAATATCAAGGATTCGGGAGAGTCGACCATCTTTACTGTGGAAATCGACAGCGAAAATCAGCGTCTGATTGCCACCGATGAAACTGGCACTTCCACATTCCGTGGCGCTGCCACCGGTTTTCTTGCTGGTGCGCTGATAGGACACCTTCTGAGCCGACAGATGGGCGCAGGTATAAAACCTGGGGCATTCAATAATCGCAAGGTCTCTTCCCCTGCTAGTTACAGTAGTGCGAGAGCCGCCTCCCGTTCCGGTGGGTCGTCCAGTAGAAAATAGAAACCACCTAACCGCTCCTACCTAAGACAGCGAAGCTACTCGACAGCTTCGCTGTCGTGTTTGGATCGTAAAAATGCCCCCTACCCAAACAGACAGCGAAACCTCACATTCCATCACAGAGCAGGCAATCTATCGCGATCTGCCTGCCGCCCAGACTTGGGTACTTTTAATATCCATTGCGATTGTAGCACTGTGCGGCATCGTCTATGAGCTGATCATTGGCACCGTATCCAGTTATCTGATGGGCAACTCCGTCTACCAATTCTCCCTAACCATCGGATTTTTCATGTTTTCGATGGGCATAGGCTCTTATCTAAGCAAGTTTATCGCCAATAGACTTGTACAAAATTTTATCTATGTTGAAATGACGCTGGCCGTCGTCGGGGGCATCTGCAGCATCTCACTGTTTCTCACATTTCCCTTCACAGCCACTCTTTATACGGCGGTAATGTTTGCTTTCATACTCACCATAGGAACACTGGTTGGATTGGAAATCCCCCTGCTAACAAGAATACTCTCCGCAGCAGCTGGCACACGCAAATCTATCGCTAACGTCATGTCATTGGACTATATCGGCGCACTCATTGGCTCAGTTGCATTCCCACTGCTGCTGCTTCCCAGCCTGGGGCTTGTGGCATCCTCATTCGCTATCGGATTAATCAACATCTTTATTGCATTTCTTAACATCGTATGGCTGCGCAATCACCTTAAAAACCCCCGTCGACTCATCATACTGACTGGCGCTATTTTTATCCTGCTCGCCGGATTGACCCTAATGGGCTCGAGGTTAACGGCTTTTGCCCAGCACCACCTCTATTTCGATGAGATCATCTGGCAGAAGCATACGCCTTATCAAAATTTAGTTGTCACCAGAGATATACCCCTGCGGGATTTAAGACTGTTTATCGATGGCAATCTTCAATTTTCACAACGTGACGAGTATCGCTACCATGAATCCCTCGTACACCCACTGATGAATTGGACATCAGTACCGGTAGAACAGGTTTTGGTACTGGGTGGAGGTGATGGATTGGCGGTTCGAGAACTGCTGAAATATCCCAACATAAAAAATATCGATCTGGTCGATATCGATCCGGCGATGACCAACTTAGGCAAGCATTTTGCGCCGCTTGTAAAAATCAATAAGGGTAGTCTTTCAGATCCGAAGGTGCATATCCACAATCAGGACGCCTTTGTCTACATCAATAAGACCAGCGTCCGTTATGATAGGATCATTCTCGACTTTCCTGACCCTCATAATGAGGCGATTTCGAAACTCTACTCCGTCGAATTTTTCAGTATGCTTTCCCATCACATGAGTGATGATGCTGCACTCATCACACAGAGCTCATCGCCATTTTTCTCCCGCAGGACCTTCTGGTCCATTAAAGAAACCCTTGCTGCTGTGTTTCCTGAAACAAGCAGCTTCCATGTAACCATACCCTCCTTCGGTGACTGGGGATTCCATATCGCATCGACGAAAAAAGGGGGCGGATTAATAGGACTTCCCAGCGATCTCAAGTTTCTCAGCCAAGAGAGGTTTGCCGCCGCCCAGGTCTTTGGCAGGGATGTTGAGCAAGTCGGCAATCCAATCATTAACTCCATTTTCGAGCCCAAGCTCTATCAGATCTACCTGGACGATCTGCTCAATGGACCGCTAGCCACCAAGCAATATCAGACAAACTGACCAAAGCGCCCTATTTATTCGGATTAGGGTGACTACTCCCCGCCCGCCGCAACAAGTTGCTTTG
>JARRQF010000043.1:0-15766 GCA_037382065.1 Candidatus Thiodiazotropha sp.
ACTCTAAACTTGCGACCCAGTAGAAGCAGGCCCCGCCTGCAGCAGTTTCGATTGCAGGTCGGTTGGCCATGTTCTACCACTTGGTGTTTAGCCAAGAAAAGAATATGTGAAAAGCTGATGACCTAGAAAAACGACCATTGGGAGAACAGTGATGGCAAAACAGATGCATGATACCCCCATGCTTGATCAGCTGGAGAGTGGCCCCTGGCCCTCATTTGTCACCGGCCTCAAGCGCCTCGCCAAAGACAATGACATGATGGTTGACCTACTTGGTCAGCTGGAGACATCCTACGAGACCCGTAAAGGCTACTGGAAAGGTGGTACTGTGGGCGTAATTGGTTATGGCGGTGGCATTATCCCCCGTTTTACCGAACTCAAGGGCGACGATGGCAAGCCATTGTTTCCAGCATCGGCTGAATTCCATACCTTGCGTATCATGCCTCCTCCAGGCATGCACTACGATACAAACACCATTCGCAAATTCTGTGATATCTGGGAAAAGTATGGCTCGGGCCTGATCGCTTTCCACGGCCAGTCTGGTGATATCATGTTCCAGGGCTGCTCAACCGATAATGTCCAGCCAGCGTTTGATGAGTTAAATGAAATGGGCTTTGACCTTGGTGGTGCAGGTCCTGCTGTACGAACTGGTATGTCATGTGTAGGCGCAGCCCGCTGTGAGCACTCTTGTATAGATGAGGGCCGTACCATGCGTATGCTGGTTAACAACGCCCTTGATGATATGCACCGTCCTGCCTTGCCTTACAAGTTTAAATATAAGGTCTCCGGTTGCCCGAATGACTGCATGAACTCAGTGCAGCGAGCCGATTTAGCAACAATCGGAACCTGGCGCGATGACATGAAAGTTGACCAGGAAGAGGTTAAGAAGTTTGTTGGAGAGAAGGGACGTAAATATGTCATCGATAATGTAATTGCTCGTTGCCCAACTAAGGCTCTGTCATTGAATGACGACGATAGCCTGGACGTGGACAATCCTTCCTGTGTGCGTTGTATGCACTGCATCAATGTAATGACCAAAGCCCTCTCTCCAGGTGATGATAAAGGTGTCACCCTGTTGTGTGGCGGTAAGCGTACATTGAAAATCGGCGATTTGCTGGGTACGGTGATTGTTCCCTTCATGAAGCTCGAGAGTGATGAAGATTTTGAGACTTTGGAAGAGCTGGCGACAGAAATTCTCGACTTTTTCGCAGAGAACGCGCTGGAGCATGAGCGTACTGGTGAAATGATAGAGCGTATTGGCTTAGTGAACTTCTTGGAAGGCGTCGGCCTGGAAATTGATCCTAATATGATAGAACGTCCGCGCATGAACCCCTATATCCGTACTGATGGATGGGATGAGGAAGCGGCCAAGTGGGCTGAGCGCAAAGCGCAATAAATTTTGTTCTCTGCTAATTGACAGCAGATTGAAGGGGGGCAGCGGGTTCGCCCAGCTGCCCTTTAAAACGAATCAATTACCCTATTTTTTTGGAGGTAGGTATGTCGGAACCTCGTATGCCGATCGAGAGTGGTGTTCCAGAGATGGAGCCCTACTTACACCCCGTCCTGAAGAAGAACTATGGTCAGTGGGCCTGGCATGAACGTCCACGCCCTGGTGTTCTTCATCATGTAGCCAAAAGTGGCGACAGTGTTTGGACGGTACGTGCTGGTACTCAGCGTCAAATGGATCTCTACACCATTCGTAAGCTGATGGATATTGCTGATGAATTCGCTGAAGGCTACATCCGCTTCACCATTCGCTCCAACATTGAGTTTATGGTCAGTGAAGAATCTAAGGTAAAGCCTCTTATTGATAAGCTTGAGTCAGAGGGTTTTCCAATTGGTGGCACAGGCCCATCTGTCTCAATGATCTCTCATACTCAGGGCTGGTTGCACTGCGATATTCCTGGTACCGACGCTTCTGGTGCTGTAAAGGCCTTGATGGATGATCTCTATGAGGAGTACACCAAGGAAGAGATGCCTAACCGTGTACGCATCACCACATCTTGTTGCCAGATCAACTGTGGTGGCCAGGGTGATATTGCGATCAATATCCAGCACACCAAGCCACCTAAGATCGACCATGATCAAGTGGCTAATGTCTGTGAGCGCCCTTCGGTAGTAGCACGTTGCCCAGTGGCAGCGATTCGTCCTGCGATGGTTAACGGCAAGCCCTCCTTGGAAGTAGATGAGAAAAAGTGTATCTGCTGCGGCGCCTGTTTTCCTCCTTGTCCTCCTATGCAGATCAACGACCCTGAGCACTCTAAATTTGCGATCTGGGTTGGTGGTAAAAACTCTAATGCTCGCTCCAAACCAACACTGCATAAACTGGTTGCCGCAGGTGTGCCAAATAATCCACCTCGCTGGCCTGAAGTTTCTGCCATTGTTAAGCAGATTTTATCTGCCTACAAAGAGGATGCGAAGGATTGGGAACGCATTGGTGAGTGGGCTGATCGCATTGGTTGGCCGAAGTTTTTTGAAAAGACTGGTCTGCCTTTTACCAAGTACCACATCGATAACTGGCGTGGTAGCCGTAATAACCTGAACTCCTCTGCGCATATCCGTTTCTAATGTGGCTAATTCGTAGATAAATAGTAAACAGGAAGGTCTGACTGATGAAATTTGCGATTCAGGTAAATGAGGGTCCATACCAGCATCAAGCTGCGGACTCAGCATACCAGTTCACCAAGGCAGTGCTGGAAGCTGGACATGAGATTATGCGTGTTTTCTTCTATCACGATGGAGTGAATAACGGCACTAATCTGACAACTCCGCCACAAGACGATCGTAATATCGTCAATCGTTGGTCTGAGTTATCAAAGAAACATGATCTTGATCTGGTTATCTGTGTGGCAGCCGCTCAACGTCGTGGCATTGTCGATGAAGGTGAGATGACACGAAATGGTAAAAATGCGCAAAACATCGCTGATGGTTTTCGTATCTCTGGTCTTGGTCAATTGATCGAGGCAGGAGTCCAGTCTGAACGTCTCGTGGTTTTTGGCGATTAAGTGCAGGGGTTATCATGTCTGAGCAAATAAAAAAATTCATGTACATTAATCGCCGTGCTCCCTATGGCACGATCTACGCCTGGGAATCACTTGAGGTTGTATTGATTGGAGCTGCCTTTGACCAGGATGTCAGTTTGGCATTTATGGATGATGGTGTTTATCAACTCCTGAAAGGCCAAGATACCTCTGATCTTGAGATGAAAAACTTCTCACCAACATATAAGGCGTTAGGTGATTACGACGTTACCAAGCTCTATGTTGAAAAAGAGTCGTTGGAAGAGCGCGGCCTGACCATTGACGATCTGATGCCTTTGACCTATGAAGACGAGGATGATGATTGGGCTGAGAAGAATTCGATTCGCGTGGTGAGCCGTTCTGAATTGGCGGACATTATGGACGAGCAGGATATCTTTTTCAGTTTCTAAGTCGGAGTAATAATATGGCTACCTTACACACAGTCAATAAATCGCCTTTTGAAAAGTCTTCTATGGAGAGTTGCCTGACCTATGCCAATGATGGCAGTGCAGTTCTACTTTATGAAGACGGTATCTATGGTGCGATTAAAGGTACAGCTATTGCCGAAAAAGTTACGGCAAAGAGTAACGTAAAATTTTATGTATTAGGTGCTGATTTGAAGGCGCGTGGTGTCTCAGAGGACAAGCTCATTGATGGCATCGAAATTGTGGACTACGCCAAATTTGTCAGCCTCGCAGCTGAGAATGACAAAGTACAGGCCTGGGTCTGATTGGCTTACTGAACAACTTTCAACTCTATCTGGAGATAAATTATGGCTATCGAAGCTAACGGTAAAACCTTCGAAACTGATGAAGAGGGTTATTTGACAAACCTTGGCGAGTGGGAACCTGCTGTAGCCGAAGAAATGGCAAAAGAAGATGACCTCTCTCTTACCGATGAGCACTGGGAGATTATCAACTTCCTGCGCGAATACTACGAAGAGTATCAGATCGCACCAGCAGTACGTGTACTGACCAAAGCAGTCGGTAAAAGACTGGGTAAAGAGAAAGGTAACTCAAAATACCTCTATTCACTGTTTCCTTATGGCCCTGGTAAACAGGCATGCCGTTTTGCCGGATTGCCGAAACCAACGGGCTGTATCTAAACAATCCCATTTCGAGCGGGAGGGTGTAAAAAACCTCCTGCTCGGTTTCCGTATCAATATTTGAGGATCGCAGGAAGATGTCAACTATTTACGCGTTGCTGTTTATCGCAGCGACCATAGTTCTGGTACTTGGTCTGGCAAGAAAGATTGTCCAGTACGCCAATACGCCTGCACCACTTAAGATTCCAACTACCCCGGCGCCTATAACGCAGACCGGAGTAGTACTACGCTTATTCCGCGAAGTGGTGCTCTTTGAAAGTTTATTCAAGAGCACGAAATGGACCTGGATATTCTCATGGATGTTCCACATGGGTTTGCTCTTGGTTCTTCTTCGCCACCTACGTTATTTCATTGAACCTGTATGGCTGCCTATCGAACTGATACAGCCATTTGGTAAGTATGCCGCATTTGCGATGGTAGCGGGTCTCGGCGGATTGCTGATCCGAAGAATCTTCGTAGATCGTGTTCGTTATATCTCGGCACCTTCTGATTATCTATGGCTTCTACTACTGATGCTCATTGGTATGAGTGGCGCTATGATGACCTTTTTGGTGCATACTGATGTGGTATCAGTGAAACAGTTTTTTACTGGGATATGGTCCTTTACTTGGGATAATCTACCAATGGATCCTATTCTATTACTGCATCTAACACTGGTTGCTGTGTTAATGATCCTGCTGCCATTCAGCAAGCTCCTACACATTCCCGGTGTCTTTTTCAGCCCAACCCGAAATCAAGTGGATAATTCACGTGAAAAGCGTCACTTGGTCAAATGGGCAAGAAAACTGGAAGAATCCTAATCAATCGCTTAGCCGATGAGGGCTACAAATGGCTAAAGCTGAATTTAAAACACCTGAACTGAGCGAATTCATCGAGGTTCCTAAACTCGAAGAAGGCACAATGGAGCATGTGACATGCTTCGTAGCGAAACCTGATCATCAGGAAGCCTTGGGCTTTCCTGGCGAGAAGGTCGATAACTGGAAAGAGGTTGCCATCGATAAGATGGGGGATCTCTTGAGTCGCTATCGAGGCTTTCAGGTCTATATGGATGCCTGTGTAAAGTGCGGGTCCTGTACTGATAAGTGTCACTATTTTCTAGGAACTAAAGATCCTAAAAATATGCCTGTTGGGCGCCAGGATCTGTTGCGTAAGGTCTATCGGCGCTATTTTACCTTTGCCGGAAAGTACTTTCCGAAATTGGTTGGAGCGGTCGATCTGACTGAAGAAGTTATTGACGGTTGGTACAGCTACTTTCACCAATGCTCGCAGTGTCGCCGTTGTTCTGTATTTTGTCCTTATGGTATTGATACAGCAGAGATCTCCATGGCTGCGCGGGAAATACTCGATGCCATAGGTATTGGTCAGAAATATTGTAATGAGATTATCGCTAAGGTGCATGCTGTTGGTAATAATCTTGGTCTTCCGGGGCCTGCGATTGCTGATACGCTTGAAGGTTTGGAAGAGGATGTCTTCGACGAAACAGGGGTGGCCGTCAAGTACCCACTTGATGTGAAAGGGGTGGATATACTCTTGGTGACGCCATCTGCTGATTTTTTTGCGGAACCTCATGTGGACGGCTTGATTGGATACGGCAAAGTCTTTCACGAAATCGGCGTAAGCTGGACAATGAGTAGCACGGCTTCTGAAGCGGGTAACTTTGGCATGTTCATAGGTAGCTATGAAAACATGCGTCGGGTTTCACTCAGAATTCGTGAAGCAGCATTAGAACTTGGTGTTAAACGTATTGTCTTTGGCGAGTGTGGCCACGCTTGGCGAATTGCCTACAGTTTTTTGAATACTCTTGCTGGTCCGTTCGATTTTCTCGATCCCAATTATCCTGTACCGCAGCATATCTGCGAGTTTACTTTGGGGCACATTGAAAAAGGAAATCTCGAATTCGACAAATCACTAAATGATGACATGTCAATTACATTTCACGACTCCTGTAATGTTGCCCGTGCCTCGCGGATGGGTGATAAACCAGGTGGTCAGTTTGAGATCCCACGTAAGGTGATCAAAGCGGTTGTTAATAACTACCATGACATGGAGTGGGATACTATCCATGAGCGCACTTTTTGTTGCGGCGGTGGTGGTGGATTGTTAACCGATGATTTGATGGAAGTGCGGGTGAAGGGCGCCAAGCCACGCATGACTGCATTTAAAAACGTTATGGAAGAGAAGGGTGTAACACATTTGGCTGCGATCTGTGCTATCTGCAAGAGTCAGTTCACCAAAGTGTTTCCTTATTATGGAATGGATATGTTCCAGATCGTCAGTGTGCATCAACTCGTCAGTAATGCGATTGTGATGAACAGAAAAACAGCGCCGGAAGACGCGCCGGGTTATGGCGAAGATGATGACGAATAGAAATTTAAGAACTAGCGCAAACACGACTCCTACCCTGAGTAGGCACGACCAAGACAAGTACCGAAAGGAGACTTACAATGGCAACTCCTAGTGAAGAGATGATGAAGAATCTTACCTGGCGTCGTTTTGAAGACGGCGAGAACGAATGGGATGCATGGGGTGATAAGATCTTCAGAGAAGATACCTCTTACAAATGCCCTACCTATATTAACCGCACCCCGCCTTGCCAGGGTAGCTGCCCTTCCGGTCACGATATTCGTGGTTGGTTGGCAATCGTTCGCGGACAGGAAAAACCTGTTGAAGGTATGGATTGGCAGCAGTATGCCTTCGAGCGTGCAGTCGATGCCAACCCCTTTCCCTCTGTGATGGGGCGCGTCTGCCCGGCACCTTGTCAAGATGGGTGTAACCGTAATGAGGTCGAGGATTTCGTCGGCATCAATGCGGTGGAACAATACATTGGTGATAACGCTATTGAAAAGGGCTATAAATTCGCCCCAGGCGCAGATACCGGCAAGAAAGTTGCTGTCATCGGTGGTGGACCTGCTGGCATGGCGGCTGCTTTTCAGCTACGTCGTATGGGCCACGGCGTCACGGTATTTGAAAAGGATTCCGAACTTGGTGGCATGATGCGCTACGGTATTCCAAATTATCGAATTCCACGCGATAAGCTGCAGGCCGAAATCCAGCGTATTTTAGATATGGGTGTTGAAGCGAAGACAGGTGTTAAGGTTGGTGTCGATTTTCCTGTCGCCGATATAGAGAAAGAATATGATGCCATTCTATGGGCTTTGGGCTGTCAGAATGGCCGTGGTCTACCAATCGATGGTTGGGAGGGTACTCCAAACTGCGTATCTGGTGTCGCCTATCTAAAAGCTTTTAATGAAGGCCGCATGAAGGTTACCGGAGAGAATGTCGTCTGTATTGGTGGTGGTGATACCTCTATTGATGTTATCTCTGTTGCTCGTCGCCTTGGTAGTAATGGTGCCGCAGGCAATCCTGAAGATGTGATCAAGGATACTAGTTTGAATCAGGATGATGCTTTGGCCACTTCTGCTAAGCCTGCCGCAGCAACCCTGACCTCTCTTTTTACCAAAGACAAGATGTTTGCAGCGCAGCATGAAATTCATGATGCCCTGCATGAAGGTTGCGAGATTCTCGATGGTGTGATGCCCTTGGAAGTTATTCTCGGTGCCGATGGTCGTGCAACAGGCTTGAAGGTCTGTGACTGTACTATGGATGGCATGACTCCAGTGCCAACCGAAGGCACCGAACGTGTTCTTAAAGCTGATCTGATCGTATCGGCAATCGGTCAGGGTGGTGATATGGAAGGTCTTAGTGATCTGGCCAATGATCGCAATCTGATTGATGCGGACAAGTTCTATCAAGTACCAGGTAAGCCTGGTCACTTTGTAGCAGGTGATATCATTCGTCCCCATCTATTGACTACTGCTATAGGTCAGGCTGGCGTGGCCTGTGAGAGCATTGATGCTTTCATTACTAAGAAGACACTCGAAAAACGTCCGAAAGTAGATGTACACCATTTTGATCTCATGACCAAGCTTAAAGAGGTGTCTCTTATGCCCGAAGCGTACGACAAGTCCCAAGGCGGACTGCGTGGTACAGATGGGGCTAAGTTTGCGGTGCACAACTATGATGATCGTTCGCAACATGAAGTCGTTCCTGCAGATGATCTGTTCCTTGGACATTTCTCCTTTACGCCACGCTTGCTGCGTTCTGAAGATGTACCTTCATCAGAAGAAGTTCTACACCATTTTAAAGAGCGTATGTCAGGTTTGAATGATGACCAGGCAAAGGATGAGGCTAAGCGCTGCATGAGTTGTGGTATGTGCTTTGAGTGCGATAACTGTGTTGTCTACTGTCCACAAGATGCTGTTTTTCGAGTCAAGCGTGACGAGTCCACGACAGGTCGTTATGTTGATACTGACTATAGCAAGTGTATCGGTTGTCATGTCTGTACCGATGTATGCCCAACTGGCTATATCCAGATGGGGTTAGGTGAATAGGAGCTGTAATGCGTAGTTCTCTCATCAGCAATAGGTCTCTCATTATACTGCTGGCGGCGCTTTTGGCGCCTGCCATGCAGGCCTTTGGTGAGAGTGCCTACATAACTGAAACTTCTAAGGCTGCCGAGGCTAAGAAATGTGTGGACGAAACAGATAAGGTTCGTCGTAATCACATGGATTTACTCAAGCATGGACGAGATGAAACTGTCCGAGAGGGCAAACGAGGGATTACCTATAGTTTGTCTGAATGTATCGAATGCCATGCTTCGAGGAATGCGCAAGGTGAAGCGGTTCCGGTTAACGATGAAGGTGAGTTTTGTCAGACATGTCATGGTTATGTTGCGGTGACTCCACCCTGTTTTCAGTGTCACCGGACTACCCCTGAAGAGGGCAGCAAAGGTAATCAGATTGGCTATCACCCATCTGAGTTTGAGTCAGATAATAACCGTTTTCATCATCAGCCAGTCGGTATTCAGAGAGACTGAACATGAGCAATAAGTGTGACCAGCCAAATATGAATCGGCGCAAGTTGATTGGCGGAGCCATAGCCGCAACCGGTGCTATGACTATCGCACCAGGCGTAATTTTACATGCCGCCTCCACGACGAGTGAAGATTCTACGGGAGCTTCCAGCAAACACCGTTGGGGCATGGTAATCGACAGTAATAAATGCGCTGAAGGCTGTAGTGCCTGCGTAGATGCTTGTCAAAGTGAGCATGGACTTGAAAGCCATGGACGTCCTGAGACAGATGCGAAGTGGATTCGTACTGTGAAACTCAAGGATAAGGCAACTGAGCACGAAAATCGTTTGGTGTTGATGTGTCAGCATTGCGAAAACCCGCCTTGTGTCGATGTCTGTCCGACAACTGCCTCTTTTAAGCGCGCAGATGGCATCGTATTAGTAGACCGTCACCGCTGTATTGGTTGCCGTTATTGCATGATGGCATGTCCCTATAAAGCACGTTCCTTTGTTCATGAGACATTGTCTAATCAATCAATCAATGCGCCAAGGGGTAAGGGGTGCGTTGAGGCTTGTACACTCTGTGTTCATCGAATCGATGAAGGCGTGATGCAGACAGCATGTCAGGAAGCTTGTGAGAAAGAGGGACATGCTGCCATTCTCTTTGGTGATCTAAATGATCCAAACAGCGAAATCAGCAAAATTCTCAAAACAAGTAATTCAGTACAGATCCGGGCCGACCTTGAGTTGAACACCGGCGTACGTTATCTCAACCTGTGACCAGTCGGGAGTTAGGATTCAGATGAGTAAGATGTATTATCGTGAACTCTACTGTGGCTCACCAGTACGGTTTTGGGCAGGTCTGGCCCTATTAGGTTCCATTGTTGCCATTGGCCTGGGTGCCGCATTCTATATGGAGCATAACGGCCACTGGGTGACCGGAATGAGCAACCAGATCGTATGGGGTCTGCCTCATGTGTTCGCTATCTTTTTGATCGTGGCTGCTTCTGGAGCATTGAACGTCGCATCAATTGGTTCGGTTTTTGGTGGTCCACTGTATAAACCACTAGGCCGCTACTCCAGTCTACTGGCGATTGGGCTGTTAGCGGGTGGCCTGACAGTATTGGTGCTCGACTTAGGACGTCCAGATCGGTTGATTGTGGCAATGACCCAATACAATTTTAAATCGATCTTTGCTTGGAACGTAATCCTCTATACCGGTTTCTTTGCGATCGTTGGTATCTATTTGTGGACCATGATTGATCGCACGGTCAATAAATATTATCTCACCGCAGGCTTCGCAGCCTTCTTTTGGCGTATTGCACTGACCACTGGTACTGGTTCAATCTTTGGTTTTCTGGTAGCACGGGAGGCCTATGATGCTGCGATTATGGCACCCATGTTTGTGATCATGTCTTTTAGCTATGGCTTGGCTTTCTTTATTGTTACGCTGATAGCTGCTTATATCTGGGGTGATCGTGAGATTGGTGATTTTCGTCTCGCAAAACTAAAAAATCTGCTTGGAGTCTTTGTGGGTGCTGTGCTCTATTTCACACTGGCCTATCACCTGACCAATCTTTACATTACCCAGCATCATGGTGTTGAACGTTTCATTCTTCTGGATGGTGGTATCTATACACAGATGTTCTGGATTGGGCAGATCTTCATTGGAAGCATTGTTCCACTATTTCTTATCTACTCACCTGCGTTTGAAAAGTCCCGTTGGGCTATTGTGGCTGCCTCCATTGCTGTACTGATTGGTGGTTTCTTTCAAATGTATGTCATTGTTATTGGTGGCCAGGCCTATCCAATGACCCTCTTTCCTGGAAAAGAGATTGTCGAGAGTGGCTTCTTTGATGGCCAAGTGGCAAGTTATGTTCCCACTTTTCCTGAGGCTGCCCTTGGTGTGGCTGGTATTGCTGTTGCCTTGACGATGGTAGCCATTGGTGCAAGACTCTTCAAAGTATTCCCGGAAACATTGGAAGACCATACTTAACATTCCGTGAGTTCTTTCGGTTACGATTGTGACTCCTATAAAAATCCATCATTGATACGACACAGGTGTCGATGATGGATTTTTATCGTTGGGGTTGGAACCTAGTGTGGTGCTTCATACAAATTGACGATTATAGAAGCCTGCTCAGGCCAGGATACTGCGTTGCAATGCTTGAAAAGGGCGAGCCATTCCCGGCGGCACGCGCCTAGCGGCTAACCGCTTAGCGTCACGCTATAATCGTCAATTTGTATGAAGCACCACACTAGATTCCGCAGTTAACCACTAATATCTGATATAAGGTAATGACATTTGGGGTCAATATAATGACTTTTATCCACACCCATTGGGTGAAACCATTACCATTACAAGGATTCTAGGTTTGAATTTTGTCTGCAATCTATATCTCAGCTGCCCATAAATCTTCCGGCAAGACCACCTTATCGATTGGACTCGTTCGTGCATTTTTAGATCGAGGGGTTTCTATTCAGCCGTTTAAAAAAGGCCCTGACTATATCGATCCACTCTGGCTCTCTGCTGCGGCTGGTAAGCCCTGCTATAACCTAGATTTTTTTACCCAAAGTCATCAAGAGATATTGGAAAGCTATATTCGTCACCTAAGTGGTGGAGCGATGGCTTTGATCGAAGGCAATAAAGGACTGTTTGATGGTGTCGATATCGAGGGGTCTAACAGTAATGCGGCGATGGCGGCCTATCTACAAACTCCAGTTATACTGGTGCTCAACTGTCAGGGTATGACTCGTGGTATTGCACCGCTGCTGCTAGGCTATCAGGCCTTCGACCGGGATATTCATATTGCCGGTGTTATTTTGAATCAGGTTGGGGGCAGTCGGCATGAATCAAAACTGCTTCAAGTGGTTGAGCATTATACTGATATTCCAGTGCTTGGTGCCATACAGGCCAATCCTAGTCTGCAGATCGATGAACGCCATCTGGGATTGATACCCAGTCATGAAGAGCGGGGTTCTGAGGGGATTATTAGCCGATTGGCGGAAGTCGTGCGTGATAATGTCGATCTTGATCGGATTATCGATATTTCCAAAACCTCTCAATTAGCAGATTTTACACCCCTACAAACTGAGCGCTATCCTGAACATACCCACAAAGGGCTGAAGATTGCTATAGCCAGAGATAAGGCGTTTGGTTTTTACTATCCTGATGACCTGGATAAGTTTCATGCGCTGGGTGTGGAAATTGTCGAATTCGATACGCTGCATGATCAGCAACTTCCTGAAGTGGATGGTATTTTTCTTGGTGGAGGCTTTCCAGAGACGGCCATGGAAGCATTACAGGCTAACCAGGCTATGCAGCAATCAATTGCCACTTTCATCGAGGCTGGTGGACCAGTCTATGCTGAATGTGGTGGTTTGATCTATCTAACGAGAAGTCTTACTTGGAAAGGGATAAAATGTAGAATGTCTGGTGTTATTCCGGCTGATACCCTGATGTATGATAAGCCTCAGGGAAGAGGTTATGTACGTTTAAGGGAGACAGGGAAGAGCCGCTGGCCTATAACTGAGGGTTATCAAATAGAAATGATTCATGCGCATGAGTTTCACTACTCGTCACTTGTGGGTTTAGAAGCAACACCAGATGATTTTGCCTATGAAGTTATGCGCGGCTTTGGTATCGATGGGAAGAATGATGGGTATGTCTACAAGAACTTGCTGGCAAGCTATACGCATATGCGTAGCGTTGGTGGCAATGATTGGGTAGAACGTTTTGTGGCGCTAGTAGCGTCCTGGAAAAGACGATCAAGCAGCAATGAGCAGGTGAGCGATGTTTAAGATTACACCTAGAGCAGCACAACAGGTACTTCAGGCCGCTAAACTGGGCGGTATGGAAGGTATGGCACTACGCTTAGCCGCCCAGAAAAAAGAAGATGGCAGCTATGATTACCTCATGGGTTTTGATGATGTGAAAGATGAGGATATTCAAATCGATGCAGAAGGAATTAACGTACTCATGGAGCCTGAGCACTTTTCACTGCTGGATGAGACGACTATGGATTTTGCTGAGTTGGATGATGGTGAAAGCCAGTTCATTTTTCTCAATCCCAAGGACAGTAACTACACGGCTCCTACTGAGCCAGTTTAGTCGTAATTTTAAAGCTTCTGAAAATGAAACCTAGATTCCGCAATTGACCACTTAATTGATATGGATCTTTCAGGTGAAGATGCTCTACGTCTTAATGTATTGCTTGCTAATAAGCCACAAGCCATCCGCATAGATGAATCTACACTAACGCTGTATGCCCTTTTCGAACGGGGAGAGAGTAAACTAACTTTGAATCCCAATTGTCGGGAAGAGCTCTATCTGCGTAGGGTACGTGAACTACTGTCTGGACATGTACTTGGATCTCCTGGTGGTTATCCTATCTACCTCAAGCGTTGGAATCGCATGGGGCAGGCGCGAGATGAAAATCTCGAACAACTATTATTGCTTGGTGAGCCAGAGGCGGTAGTGGCGATTACATCTGCCAGAGGCTTGACTGATGAGTTAGCAAGACGTGCCTGGTGGACTTGCCAGGAGCCAGATAACGCCCGGCGCATGCTTGAAAATCAATGTATTCAAAAAGGCAGAATGGGGCCTGAATTAGCCCGCTTTCTGATTGAATATCTGCCTTTCGAAACTGAGCCGATGACGATTGTGGAGAGCCTCAGGTTGGCACTCCAGCCTGGACTGGTTAGTGATGAAGTGCGTGTCAGTCTGTGGAAACGTTGCGCACGTAAGCCAACTTACTATCTTGGTTTTCTCTCCAGTATACCGGATGACCTACCGCAACTTCCTCCAGCGAGGCCTATGAGCGATGTGACGTTGGCTGCTTTGCAGCAACTGTCTGAATCTGGGAACCCCTTTGCCACGCAACTGCTGCGTTGCTGTAGCTCGAGAGGACAAGGTTTTCTGAAAATTTGTTTACGTGTGATGGAGAAGCCAGCCAATCAGGATGTGGTGGTAATGTTACTGGATGTATTGAGAGACTATTTCAGTTCGCTGCGTCCAGACGGCGTTGCCGATTTGACACTCGAACAACTGCAAAAAGAGACGCAATCTCTGCAAAGTGAATGTTTTATGGCTTGTTGTGATATTGCAAGGCAGTATGAGAAAGAATTTCGCGCACTCTATCTCCTATCTGGCTTGGGTTATGGTGTGGTTCGGCCGGTATTTAGCAAAACGGATTCAATTGGTAGCCTGATGAGAAAAAAGCTGGTACCAATCTTTAACCCTATGAAGGAGCAAATGGGCTTACTATTGTACTCAAATGCTAAAGAATAACCCAGTTCACGTCAGAGTTTAATAAACTTATCGTTTGCGAGGTCTGCCTTGATAGGCGGAGACCTGCTGAATCAAAGTTTGGTAGGGCAGTGTCTCTAGACTTCCATAGGTTGTTGTGGCCTGTTTGATTAGGCTGTATACATCTTTAATGTGTTCGGGAAGGGGTTGGGTTGGGTAGAGGGCGGAAAACAGACCGCGTAAGCCTCCCACCTGCAGACGCATGGCTTTACCATGGGGGAGAACCTCCTGTTCATTATTCGACTTTAAAGCAAAACGAGCCTGATGGCGCAATGACTCCAGCAAGTCGAGGCACTGTTGCTGTGCTTCGTCGGAGAGGCAATGAACCCCTTCACGTTCTGCAATGTAGATCTTTTTTGCCTGGCAGCAGTCACAATGCCGGGAAAGCAGGCTTTTCTCATAGGCGCAGTGGCGCTCATTCATTTCCCGGTAGGTTCGGCGGAAGGCATCCTGGTCCATCTTTATCCCGATTTGCTGATAAAGCGGTGAATCATACGTCTATCTTTTTTATTGGGTTTGCCATGGATTGGCTGAGGGGCTAGAGAGCGCTCCAAGCGCTGCTCTTCGAGGATTTTCTCTCGCCGGATGATGCTCTCTGGCTTCTCCTCATAAAAGAGGCGCGCTTCGGAAGCGGGTCTTCTATGAGTAGCTGGAATCATGACGATTAAATCCCACTCTAAAGAGCCTTTGTGGATTCGTAAATGGCTGCCAGCCATAACCTCTTTCCCTGGCTTGGTTCGTTGGCCGTTGAGATGAACCTTACCGCCATTGATAGCCTCTGCTGCAATCTGTCGGGTTTTAAAGAAGCGTGATGCCCAGAGCCATTTGTCCAAACGAACCTTTTCCATTGATTCCTCTGTGTGATTCACTCTTCCTCTATACCTAGTAGAGGGTTAAGGCGGCCGGAAATCTCCAGCGAGGCCAGATCATCATATCCGCCCACATGAAAGTCATCGATGAATATCTGTGGCACGGTATGTCGGTTGCTACGGCGCATCATCTCTTGCATGCTCTCACGATTGTGGTCGATGCGGATCTCATTATAGGTAATGCCTTTGTTATCCAACAGATGTTTGGCGCGAACACAGTAGGGGCAGATGGCAGTGGAGTACATGACAACTTGTGGCATAAATGGATTCCTTCAATATTGTTGGAATGCCAACTAACTGTAATATTTATAGAAATATCCTAAAAATGATCAGTTGGGCGGCGTGCAATTTACCTTGTAGTGTAACCCATCCAATAGGTGATCATAACCATTGAAGCTATTTTCTTTAAAATCAGGAGCCTATCATTGGAATGGAGCGCTTAGCTTTAAGATTATAGTGTCCCAATACTTTTCTATCCTATCAGCAGAGCAAATTTACTTCTAGTGTGGTGCTTCATACAAATTGACGATGATAGAAGCCTGCTCAGGCCAGGAGACAAGGCGCAATGCGCAGGGAATGGCTCGCCCTTTTCAAGCATTGCAACGCAGTATCCTGG
>JARRQF010000044.1:0-15725 GCA_037382065.1 Candidatus Thiodiazotropha sp.
GTTATCAATCTGATCAAATGCACGCTGTTCACCACCAAACTTGGCAGCTTGTACCGTAGTAATGGCCGCTGTCAGCGTGGTCTTGCCGTGGTCAACATGACCAATCGTGCCCACATTGACATGTGGTTTAGTGCGTTCGAATTTTTCCTTGGACACAGTGCTACCCCTATACCCGTTTACTGTTTCTTGATTACGGCGTCGGCAATACTGGCCGGCACCTCTGCGTATTTGGCGAATTCCATGCTGTAGTTTGCCCGGCCCTGGGTGGCAGAACGAAGATCGGTTGCATAACCAAACATCGCTGACAACGGAACTTCAGCCTTAATCTGTCTTCCGGCCGGTGTATCATCCATACCCTGAACTAGGCCGCGGCGACTATTGAGGTCACCCATCACATCCCCCATGTACTCTTCAGGGGTGATAACCTCTATCTTCATTATTGGTTCAAGAAGAACAGGCTTAGCTTTCGCTGCGCCCTCTTTAAAACACATTGAGCCAGCAATCTTAAAGGCCATTTCACTAGAGTCGACATCATGATATGAGCCATCGTATAGCGTTACCTTTACATCTACCATTGGGTATCCGGCTATAACACCATTACCCATAGCTTCCTGAACACCTTTATCTACTGCAGGAATATATTCACGAGGTACTGCGCCACCAACAATTTCATTGATAAATTCATAACCTGCTCCCGCCTCTTGAGGTTCAATGCGCAAATAGACGTGACCAAACTGACCGCGACCACCTGATTGGCGTACAAACTTACCCTCTTGCTCAACTTTGCTGCGAATAGTCTCGCGATAAGCGACCTGAGGAGCGCCAACATTGGCCTCAACACTAAACTCACGACGCATACGATCGACGATGATGTCTAGATGTAGCTCACCCATACCTGAAATAATGGTCTGCCCTGACTCTTCGTCTGAACTCACACGGAAAGAGGGATCTTCCTGTGCCAGCTTTGAGAGTGCGATGCCCATTTTTTCCTGGTCAGACTTTGTCTTAGGCTCTACCGCCACAGAGATTACTGGTTCAGGAAATTCCATACGTTCCAAGGTAATTGGCTTATCCAGTGCACATAATGTGTCGCCGGTCGTAACGTCTTTCAAGCCAACTGCAGCGGCAATATCTCCTGCGAGTACTTCTTTGATCTCCTCTCGTGAGTTTGAGTGCATTTGTAAAATTCGCCCGATCCGCTCTTTCTTTCCTTTAACAGGGTTAAGAATCGAATCACCGGATTTAAGAACACCAGAGTAGACACGAAAGAAGGTCAGCGTACCAACAAATGGATCTGTTGCGACCTTAAATGCTAGGGCTGAAAATGGTGCTCCATCTGAAGATGGACGTTCTTCTTCAGTTCCAGCAGCATCATCCAGAACGCCTTTGATGGGAGGTACATCAATAGGAGAAGGCATCACTTCAATAATCTTATCCAGGACAGCCTGTACACCTTTATTTTTAAAGGCAGAACCACAGGTTACTGGCACAATTTCAAGGCGCAGGGTGCGTAGGCGAAGCCCTTCGAGAACCTCCTCTTCCGACAAATCACCCTCTTCCAGGTACTTCTCCATTAATTCGTCGGTGCCTTCGGCAGCTGCTTCGACCATATGCTCGTGCCATTCGGCGCATGTCTCTTGGAGCTCATCGGGGATCTCAGCATACTGAAACTCAGCACCCATATTCTCCTCGCTCCAGACGATAGACTTCATCTTAATAAGGTCGATGACGCCCTTAAAGCCCTCTTCAGCACCGACGGGAACCTGTATTGGCACGGCATTTGCGCCAAGACGATCTTTGAGATGACCAACAACCCGAAAGAAATCGGCTCCCATGCGATCCATCTTATTGACAAACGCCATACGGGGAACATTGTACTTATTAGCCTGACGCCAGACAGTTTCTGATTGCGGCTCAACACCACCAACAGCGCAGAGTACAAATACAGCACCATCAAGGACACGCAAAGAACGCTCTACTTCAATAGTAAAGTCTACGTGTCCGGGGGTATCGATTATATTGAAACGATGCTCTGGGAATTGCTTTCCCATGCCGCTCCAAAAACAGGTTGTGGCAGCAGAGGTTATCGTAATACCTCGCTCTTGCTCCTGCTCCATCCAATCCATGGTTGCCGCACCATCGTGAACCTCACCAATTTTGTGAGACACACCTGTATAATAGAGCACACGCTCAGTCGTCGTAGTTTTACCAGCATCAATGTGCGCCATAATGCCGATATTACGATAGCGCTCAATAGGAGTTTTCCGTGCCACGTTACAAACCTGTTTTTAAAGAGCTAAAATTAGGGGGTTAAACGACCGCTTACCAGCGATAGTGTGAAAATGCCTTATTGGCTTCTGCCATTCGGTGCGTATCATCCTTTTTCTTCACTGCCGCACCTTTATTTTCCGAGGCATCAACTAACTCACCAGCCAGCCGATATGCCATCGATTTCTCGCTACGTTTACGTGAAGCGTCAATCAACCAACGCATTGCTAAAGAGTTTCGACGATTTGGTCGCACTTCTACTGGAACCTGATAGGTAGCACCACCTACGCGACGAGACTTAACCTCGACCAGCGGACGCACATTTTCGAGCGCTGATTCAAGTAGATCCAGAGCCTCTCCGCCTCGTTTCTCAACTACGGTATCCAAAGCTACGTATAGTATCTTTTCTGCAACTGATTTCTTACCGTCCTGCATCACCATATTGATGAATTTGGCCAACATCTCACTCCCATACTTGGGATCCGGTAAGGCTTCACGTCGTGATGCAACTCGTCTTCTTGGCATTGCTCTATCTCAAACCTGTTAATGTTATCTGACTCGCAGAAACTACCCTTTCGGACGCTTGGCGCCGTACTTGGAACGTCCCTGACGCCGTTTCTCGACACCCGAGGTATCAAGACTACCGCGTACTACATGATAGCGAACACCGGGTAAGTCTTTGACACGTCCCCCCCGAATCAGGACCACCGAATGCTCCTGAAGATTGTGCCCCTCACCACCAATGTAGCTTGAAACCTCATACCCGTTAGTAAGCCTGACACGTGCTACTTTTCGCATTGCAGAGTTAGGCTTCTTCGGGGTTGTGGTATAGACACGGGTGCACACGCCACGACGCTGCGGACATGCGGCCAATGCCGGCACATTACTCTTTTGGACTTTTCTCTTCCTGGGCTTACGCACCAGCTGGTTGATTGTCGCCATCTATATCCGTCTCCAGAGACGTCATCTTTGCTATTTGCATAAAAAGCAGGAGAACACCCCCTTTGTCGCTACATACAACAAAAAAGGTCAAACGCTATCTCTTGCTTGAATAACCTTACTCTGTACCGCCTAACATGCGATTCGAGCTTCAGAAACGACAGGCCGGCATGGGCCGGCCTGTCTAAGGAGCGCGCATTCTATGCCTACTCCCCACCCTTGTCAAGGGAGTATCTAATATGACTTACATAAAACTTACTCAGCTTCAGGTGTATTGAGCGCTTCCTTAAAAGCCTGCTCCACATCTTCAACTACCATCTCATTCTTGATTTCGGGCTCCATCGTCTCTTGCTGACGCCTCAGGCGACGATCGTTATGGAAAGAGAGTCCTGTACCTGATGGAATCAAGCGTCCCACAATGACATTTTCTTTCAAGCCATTTAAACGGTCCGATAGCCCTCTTACAGAAGCCTCGGTAAGAACTCGCGTGGTTTCCTGGAAGGAAGCTGCCGATATAAACGACTCGGTAGCCAGAGATGCTTTGGTGATACCCAGCAACAAAGGCTCAAAAAGCGCGGGATGCTTACCCTCTGCACGTAGCTTTTCGGTGTCTTCAGCTAATGCCGTCCTTTCCACTTGCTCACCCTTGAGAAAATGGCTGTCGCCAGCAGCTGTAATCTCAACTTTGCGTAACATCTGCCGAATAATAACCTCGATGTGCTTATCGTTAATCTTCACGCCCTGCAGACGATAGACGTCCTGAATCTCTTTAACCAGATACTCAGCCAGATCAGTCACACCTTTCAGGCGTAAGATATCGTGAGGATTGAGCTCACCGTCGGAAATTATCTCTCCCTTCTCTACCTGCTCACCCTCAAACACGTTGACATGACGCCATTTCGGAATCAGCTCTTCATGCTGTTCGCCCTCGGCATCGGTAATAACCAAACGCTGCTTGCCCTTGGTATCTTTACCGAAACCAACGGTACCAGTTGCTTCCGCAAGAATCGCGGGATCTTTAGGTTTACGTGCTTCAAAGAGATCAGCAACACGAGGCAGACCACCTGTGATATCACGGGTTTTTGAAGATTCCTGGGGAATACGGGCCAAAACATCACCCACACCAACATTTGCGCCATCCTGTACGATAACCACAGCATTGGCAGGCAGATAATAGTGTGCTGGAATTTCTGTTCCTGCAATATTCAGATCCTTGTTATTCTCATCGACCAGTTTCATCATGGGTCGGATATCCTTACCAGCAGCAGGACGCTGCTTAGGATCGATGACCTCAAGAGAACTCAGACCGGTCACATCATCGGTTTTCTTCTGGACGGTGACACCATCCACAAAGTTATCGAATCGCAACACACCTTCCACTTCAGTGATAACCGGATGAGTATGTGGATCCCAGTTGGCAACAATCTGCCCACCATTAACCGCAGTACCATCCTCCACCTGTAGTGTGGCACCATAAGGTACCTTATAGCGCTCACGCTCACGACCCACATCATCGATAATGGTTAATTCGCCGGAACGGGAGGTCGCCACCAGATGGCCACTTGAATGCTTCACAGTCTTGATATTGTGAAGTTTTGCAATACCTACAGATTTTACTTGAATATTATTAACCGCCGCCGATCTAGAAGCTGCACCACCAATGTGGAAGGTACGCATAGTCAACTGAGTGCCAGGCTCACCAATAGATTGTGCCGCGATAACACCGACCGACTCACCCATATTGACTTGGTGACCACGAGCTAAATCGCGCCCATAGCATTTAGCACACACACCAACTTTGGCTTTACAGGTAATCGCTGATCGTACAATAACCTGATCAACGCCATACAACTCAAGGGTATCAACCCACTTCTCATCCAGCAGGACGCCTGGTTCACATACCACCTCATCACTGCCAGGACGGTAGACAGGCTGAGCAGTGACGCGACCAAGTATCCGTTCACGTAGTGCTTCAACAACGTCACCACCCTCAATGATAGGCTGCATTAGCAGTCCATCCTCGGTACCACAGTCAGGTTCTAGCACCACCATATCTTGGGCAACGTCTACTAGACGACGAGTCAGATAACCTGAGTTGGCTGTTTTCAAGGCCGTATCGGCCAGGCCTTTACGTGCACCATGGGTAGAGATGAAGTACTGGAGTACGTCGAGTCCCTCTCGGAAGTTCGCGGTAATAGGCGTTTCGATAATCGAACCATCTGGTTTTGCCATCAAACCACGCATACCAGCCAACTGACGTATCTGCGCCGCTGAACCACGAGCACCGGAATCAGCCATCATATAAACAGAGTTAAAGGAGTCCTGTTTGACGTCATTGCCATCCTTGTCTTTTACCACTTCCTTACCAAGCTTACTCATCATAGCCTTGGCTACCTGGTCGTTGGTGTGTGACCAGATATCAACCACTTTATTGTAACGCTCACCATTGGTGACGAGACCGGAGGTGTACTGGTTTTCAATCTCTCTAACTTCTGTCTCAGCGCGGGCAAGTATTTCGCCCTTCTCTTCTGGCACCACCATATCGTTGGAGCAGAATGAAACAGCAGCTTTCGTCGCATAACGAAAACCTGTATACATCAACTGGTCAGCAAAGACGACCGTATCCTTCAGACCAAGCCGGCGGTAACAGGCATTGATTAAATTGGAAATCGTCTTTTTGCCCATCGCCCGGTCGACCAGGGAGAACGGAAGGCCATCAGGCACAACATCAAAAACAAGGGTCCGACCGATGGTTGTAGGAATGATGCGAATCTCTTCGGTAAGATTGCCCTCATCATCCAATATGACCTCCTTCATCCGCACTTTGACTCTTGCCTGAAGATCACAGTAACCCGATTCATAGGCCCGCTTTGCCTCTTGGACATCGGAGAAAACCGAACCTTCACCCTTAGCGTTAACCCGATCACGAGTCATGAAATAGAGACCAAGCACCACATCCTGAGAAGGCACAATGATAGGATCACCATTGGCCGGAGAGAGGATGTTATTAGTCGCCATCATTAATGTGCGGGCTTCCAACTGCGCTTCTAGAGAGAGAGGCACATGGACCGCCATCTGGTCACCATCAAAGTCAGCATTGAATGCCGTACAGACCAGAGGATGCAGCTGAATTGCCTTACCTTCGATCAGAACCGGCTCAAATGCCTGAATACCAAGACGATGCAGAGTAGGCGCACGATTGAGCATAACGGGATGTTCGCGGATAACCTCTTCTAGGATATCCCACACTTCACCCGTACCTCGCTCGACCAATTTTTTGGCAGCCTTGATGGTTGTTGCCAATCCACGCAACTGGAGCTTGCTAAAAATGAATGGTTTAAACAGCTCCAAAGCCATGCGCTTGGGCAGGCCACATTGATGCAACTTAAGGGTCGGACCCACCACAATCACTGAACGGCCAGAGTAGTCAACGCGCTTGCCCAGCAGGTTCTGCCGAAAACGCCCCTGCTTACCCTTAATCATGTCTGCCAGAGACTTTAAAGGTCGCCTGTTGGTTCCGGTAATTGCCCGGCCACGACGTCCGTTATCCAGCAGCGCGTCCACAGACTCTTGCAGCATACGCTTCTCATTACGCACGATGATATCTGGTGCATTGAGGTCGAGTAGCCGTTTCAGTCGGTTATTTCGATTGATAACCCGACGGTAGAGATCATTTAAATCA
This sequence comes from Candidatus Thiodiazotropha sp., assembly GCA_037382065.1. Taxonomy (GTDB): domain Bacteria; phylum Pseudomonadota; class Gammaproteobacteria; order Chromatiales; family Chromatiaceae; genus Thiodiazotropha. The sequence goes on from JARRQF010000044.1 coordinate 6,890, forward strand.
GAGGTTGCAAAGCGGCCTCCATCCAAAGGTACCAACGGACGTAGTTCTGGTGGCAAGACCGGCAGTACGGTCATCACCATCCATTCAGGACGGTTACCAGAAACCAGTAGCGACTCCAACAGCTTAAGACGCTTGGTGAATTTCTTGATCTTGGTCTCTGAATTAGTACCCTGGATCTCTTCACGAAGCCGTTTGATCTCTTCTGGAATATCGATGGTTTTTAATAGTTCGTAGACAGCTTCAGCACCCATTCGGGCATCAAACTCATCGCCATTCTCTTCAATAGCGTCCAGATACTGCTCATCGGTCAGCAATTGGCCACGCTCCAAAGGAGTCATGCCGGGATCCACAACTACGAATGACTCGAAATAGAGCACTCGCTCAATATCGCGTAGTGTCATATCCATTAACAAGCCGATGCGTGATGGTAGTGATTTAAGGAACCAGATATGAGCAACAGGACTTGCCAGTTCGATGTGACCCATACGCTCACGCCGGACCTTTGCCAAGGTTACCTCAACACCACACTTCTCACACACCACACCACGATGCTTTAAGCGCTTGTACTTACCACACAGACACTCATAATCGCTGACAGGGCCAAAAATCTTGGCGCAAAAGAGGCCATCCCGCTCAGGCTTAAAGGTGCGATAGTTAATAGTTTCTGGTTTTTTGACTTCGCCATAGGACCAGGAACGGATCATATCTGGTGAAGCCAAGCCGATACGAATAGCGTCAAAGTCTTCAGTCTGACCCTGCTGCTTAAGAATATTCAATAGATCTTTCAAGATCGTCTCTCCTGCGTACGGTTACTGACCTGAGCCAACACTTCAGTCCTGGTCCAATTCAATGTTAATGGCCAGAGAACGTATCTCCTTAACCAGCACATTGAACGATTCGGGCATTCCAGCTTCCATCTGATGGTTGCCATCTACGATGTTCTTATACATCCGGGTACGGCCATTGACATCATCTGACTTCACCGTGAGCATCTCCTGCAAAGTATAAGCTGCGCCATAGGCCTCCAGCGCCCAGACTTCCATCTCACCAAAACGCTGTCCACCAAATTGCGCCTTTCCGCCCAATGGTTGCTGGGTAACCAGACTATAGGGCCCTGTTGAACGGGCATGCATCTTGTCATCAACCAAGTGGTTAAGCTTAAGCATATACATGTAACCCACCGTGACCTCACGCTCAAACATATCGCCAGTACGTCCATCATACAATTGGCACTGACCACTTTCAGGAAGACCTGCATACTTAAGCATCTGCTTCACTTCGGACTCATGAGCGCCATCGAACACTGGGGTAGCCATTGGCACACCACCTCTAAGATTTTCGCACATGGCAATAATCTCTTCATCGGTCAAGGAGTCAAGATCCTCCTTTCTACCACTAGTGTTGTAGACCTTATCCAAAAACTCTCTCAGCTCAGACATCTTGTTGTGAGCATCCAGCAAGGCACCAATGCGACGTCCGACCCCTTTAGCAGCAAAGCCTAAATGGGTCTCAAGCACCTGTCCGACGTTCATTCGAGAAGGAACGCCGAGAGGGTTAAGAACGATATCCACTGGTTCACCAAACGCATCGAAAGGCATATCTTCAACGGGCACAATAGTCGAAATAACACCCTTATTACCATGACGCCCTGCCATCTTATCGCCGGGTTGAATGCGACGCTTTAGTGCGACATAGACCTTTACCATTTTCAAAACGCCAGGAGCAAGATCATCACCAGCTGTCAACTTACGTTTTTTCTCTTCAAATTTATCGCGGAAACTCTCTCGCTGTGCTTTGATCTGCTCAGCAATCGCCTCCAATTGGGCAGCAGACTCCTCGTTGCGTAAACGAATCTCGAGCCATTTATCGCGTTCAACTTCTGAAAGGTAGGATTTTGAGACTTTGGTACCAGCCGTAATCAGGTTAGGCCCACCGTCAACAACTTTGCCTATCAGCATCTTCTCGATTCGTTGAAAGGTATCCTCTTCCATAATGCGCAGTTGGTCATCTAGATCTTTACGCACACTGTCAAGCTCAACCTCTTCAATCTGTAACGCACGAGCATCCTTTTCCACGCCATCACGAGTGAAGACCTGAACATCAATAACGGTTCCCACCATTCCAGACGAAACACGTAATGAGGTATCTTTTACATCAGATGCCTTCTCACCAAAGATCGCCCGGAGCAATTTTTCTTCGGGTGTCAGCTGTGATTCACCTTTTGGGGTCACCTTGCCTACCAGGATGTCACCCTCACGTACCTCAGCACCTATATAAATAATGCCAGACTCATCCAGCTTGGAAAGAGCAGCTTCGCCCACATTCGGAATATCACCCGTTATCTCCTCTGGTCCCAACTTGGTATCGCGGGCCATACAGGTCATCTCTTCGATGTGAATCGAAGTAAAGCGATCCTCCTGCACAACGCGCTCAGATATCAGAATTGAGTCTTCAAAGTTATAGCCATTCCAGGGCATAAAGGCGACACGAAGATTCTGTCCCAGAGCCAGCTCCCCCATATCGGTGGATGGTCCGTCTGCAAGCACGTCTCCCCGTGAAATCACATCATTTACGTTTACCAGAGGACGCTGGTTAATACAGGTATTCTGGTTTGAACGGGTGTATTTGGTCAGGTTATAGATATCAACACCAGCCTCACCCGCCTCCGTTTCATCATCATTCACCCGCACTACAATTCGTGCAGCATCAACAGATTCGATGATTCCACCACGCTTCGACACAACAGTGACGCCTGAATCAACCGCAACGACGCGTTCAATACCAGTACCAACCAATGGTTTTTCTGCACGCAAAACCGGTACTGCTTGACGCTGCATGTTCGAGCCCATCAACGCACGATTGGCATCATCATGCTCAAGAAAGGGAATCAATGATGCTGCAACAGAAACGATCTGCTTTGGAGAAACATCCATGTACTGCACTTTATCAGGAGTGGACAGGGTGAATTCATTCTGAAAACGCGAAGAGATCAGTTCATCCGATAAACACCCATTTTCATCCAAAGTGGCATTTGCCTGAGCAATGACATAGCGACCTTCCTCAATCGCAGAAAGATAATCAATTTGATCTGTTACTTTTCTATCCTCAACCTTCCGGTATGGTGTTTCCAGAAAACCGAACCTATTGGTTCGAGAATAGACCGCAAGAGAGTTAATCAGGCCGATGTTTGGGCCTTCAGGTGTCTCAATAGGACATACACGACCATAGTGGGTAGGATGCACATCACGCACCTCAAATCCTGCACGCTCACGAGCCAGACCACCAGGACCAAGAGCAGATACTCGGCGTTTGTGAGTTATTTCAGAGAGGGGATTGTTCTGATCCATAAACTGAGATAACTGGCTTGAGCCAAAAAATTCTTTGATGGCGGCCGAAACGGGCTTGGCATTAATCATCTCCTGAGGCATTAGCCCTTCAGACTCAGCCTGGGTCAAACGCTCTTTAACCGCACGCTCGACACGAACCAGTCCAACCCGAAATTGGTTCTCGGCCATCTCGCCGACACAACGGATACGACGATTTCCCAAATGATCGATATCATCTACTACACCGTTACCGTTGCGGATATTAATCAGCTCTCTGAGTACGTCAACGATATCCTCTTTTGAAAGAACGCCCTCACCCGTCTCATCCTCACGACCCAGACGGCGGTTGAACTTCATCCGGCCTACGGCTGAAAGATCATAGCGTTCTGGCGTAAAAAAGAGATTATTAAACAGGTTTTGTGCCGCATCTTTGGTTGGCGGCTCACCTGGCCTCATCATCCGATAAATTTCAACCTGAGCTTCCAACTCATTTGTGGATGGATCAATACGGAGTGTCTCTGATAGGAAAGAGCCATGATCAAGATCGTTTGTGAATAGCGTTTTGAGCTTTTTCACACCGCCTTCAATCAGCGTTTCCATTAACTCTTCTGTTATCTCAGTATTGGCAGCCGCAATCAGCTCGCCCGTCTCTTTATCAACAATATTGTGCGCTAGCACCTTGCCGTAGACATAGTCACGTGAGACTTCCAGTTTATTGATACCAGCCTTTTCAAGTTCCTGAATGTGGCGCGCCGTGATACGCTTGCCAGCCTCAACAAGAACCTCATTATCATCAGACTTGATATCAAAGCTGACCGTCTCTCCACGCAAACGCTCGGGAACCAGATCAACCTTGACAGTACGCTTGGTCATGTGGAAGCTGTCAGTCTCGAAAAACATGTCGAGAATCTCTTCTGTGTCATAACCCAAGGCACGTAATAAAATTGTTGCGGGTAACTTCCTACGCCGGTCAATACGTACGAATACGTTATCTTTGGGATCGAATTCAAAATCGAGCCAAGATCCACGATAGGGAATGACACGTGCGGAGAAGAGCAACTTACCTGACGAATGTGTCTTTCCGCGGTCATGGTCGAAGAATACACCAGGAGAGCGGTGTAATTGGGAAACAATGACCCGTTCGGTGCCATTAATGACAAAGGTGCCAGTATCAGTCATCAGGGGCAGCTCACCCATGTAGACCTCTTGCTCACGGATATCTTTGACAATCTTCGAGCCAGCAGGAGCCTCTTTGTCATAAATAACCAGTCGCACTAGAACTCTAAGCGGAGCAGCAAAGGTGGTACCACGTAGCTGGCACTCCCTAACATCGAATACGGGCTCACCAAGCTTATAGTTCACATATTCGAGAACAGCATTACCTGAATAGCTGGTTATGGGCATAACCGATTTGAATGCGGCATGCAACCCCATATCCTGGCGATTATCAGGTGCCACGCCGTCCTGAAGAAACCCCCGATAGGAATCTATCTGTGTTGCAAGAAGAAACGGAACATCCAGAATACTGGGCCGCTTACCGAAGTCTTTGCGGATACGCTTTTTTTCGGTGAAAGAATAGGCCATGCTGCCATCCCTCAGTGTCTTAGGCTTGGTGGTCGTGATGTCATCAGCTGCACTCTGACAAACTGTTGTCATCACCTCAAACATTCTCCTGACTTTTATGGCTCAGGGAACCAACTCTTACAACTTTCCAAGTAACAGTTAATCTACTTGGGTAAGAGCCTTCTAGACAAACCGGAAAAGGCCGGTGGCATTACGCCACCAGCCTCAACCGTACTTGTCTACAGACGATCGAGACGAGAATCTTATTTGATCTCGGCTTTTGCGCCCGCTTCTTCAAGCTGCTTCTTAGCCTCTTCGGCATCCTCTTTGCTGACACCTTCCTTCAGAGTTGAAGGGATGCCTTCTACAGCTTCCTTCGCCTCTTTCAGGCCCAGACCAGTCATGCCGCGAACTGCCTTAATGACAGCGATTTTATTGCCACCAAAATCAGTTAGCACAACGTCGAACTCGGTCTGCTCTTCAGTAGCAGCAGCGCCATCAGCGACAGTAACAGGTGCAGTAGCCACAGCAGCGGCAGCAGACACACCAAATTTCTCTTCCATTGCCTCAATCAATGAGACTACGTCCATGACAGACATCTCGGCAATCGCCTCGAGAATCTCTTCTTTAGATACGGCCATTTTTAAACTCCTGAAAAATTGTTTTGCACGATTACTCGTGGGTAAAGATAAAGCCTGTTAGGCCGCCTCTTTGGCGTCCTTGATCGCTGCCACAGTCCGGACCAGCTTGCCGGGCACCTCGTTCATGGTGCGAGCCAACTTCTCAATTGGTGCCTTCATGACTGCCATCAGCATACTGATGGCCTGATCATAGGTAGGCATCTTGGCCAGTACGTCAATCTCACTCGGCGCCAGCAGTTTGCCGCCGATAGAGACCATCTTGACCTCAAGAAGTTTATGTTCTTTGGCAAAGTCCTTAATGACGCGAGCAGCTGAACCCGGATCTTCCTGAGAGAAAGCAAGAACCAACGGTCCAGTAAAGCCTTCCTGCATACAGGCAAACTCGGTATTCTCAATAGCGCGTTTAGCCAGGGTATTCCGAACCACTCGAAGGTAGACACCATTATTGCGTGCTTCACGCCGCAATGCGGTCATCTCCTCGACGGTTAAGCCCCGGTATTCAGCTGCAATTGCTGAAAACGCACTACTAGCCACGTCATTGACTTCGGCAACGATGGCTTTCTTTTGCTCAATATTGAGTGGCAAAATCGTCACCTCCTGATAATGGGGAAATATTCATTATTCCCAATACACATTACATGACACCTGAGTGTCACAACCTAACGTACGCCATCACCAGGAAAAATCCTGATTGGGGGCGCTCCGTCTGCGCAGGCAAAGATTAAGCATGCCGAACCATGCGCCTGCGGTCTTTGACGGCACCGGGAAAGCGGTGCCCCAAAGTTCAAAAAGGCCATTGATGCAGCAGTTAATGCTGCATCATGAGCCAACAATCTATTTAACAGACAATGTTGCCTGATCAACTGCCAATCCTGGCCCCATGGTTGAGGAGACAGTCACTTTTTTCAAGTAAACACCCTTAGCTGCACTTGGCTTCGCTTTAACCAAGGCCGCCAATAATGATTCCAGATTCTCTTTCAGCTTCTGTGTTTCAAAATCGATCTTGCCAATTGAGCAATGAATAATACCGGCTTTATCAGTTCGATAACGAACCTGTCCTGCTTTAGCATTCTGCACAGCTTCAGCTACATTAGGCGTTACGGTCCCTACTTTAGGATTTGGCATCAAACCTCGTGGACCGAGAATCTGTCCTAACTGACCAACCACACGCATCGCATCGGGGGAGGCGATCACAACATCGAAATCCATGTTGCCAGCTTTGATATCTTCTGCGAGATCCTCAAACCCAATCACATCAGCGCCTGCTTCTTTAGCTGCATCTGCATTAGCGCCCTGAGCAAATACTGCAACCCGAATTGTTTTACCTGTTCCATGGGGAAGAACTGAAGCACCGCGTACAACCTGATCCGACTTACGAGCATCAACTCCTAGGTTCACACTAACATCGATAGATTCGCTAAATTTTACTGTTGAGAGCTCTTTCACTAAACCGAAGGCATCTTCTATAGCATACAGCTTACCGCTCTCCACCTTTTCGCGAATCGCCTTTGCACGTTTCGTCAACTTAGCCATGACTTACTCCACTCCCTCAACATTGAGTCCCATCTGGCGGGCACTGCCAGCGATCGTACGCACGGCAGCATCCATATCTGATGCAGTAAGATCCGGCATCTTGATGGTAGCAATCTCTTCCAACTGCTGGCGTGTTACAGTACCAACCTTGCTGGTATTGGGGGTAGAACTACCCTTTGCCAATCCCATCGTCTTTTTCAAAAGTACTGAAGCAGGCGGGGTTTTGGTAATGAAGGTGAAGGAGCGATCACTATAGACAGTAATCACCACTGGAATTGGCATACCCTTCTCCATGCTTTGTGTTTTAGCATTGAAGGCCTTACAAAATTCCATGATATTGACACCATGCTGACCCAAAGCGGGGCCGACAGGCGGACTCGGGTTTGCTTCACCAGCCTTCACTTGAAGCTTGATGTAAGCCATTATCTTTTTAGCCATGTTTTCCTCTTCTCCGGGTAGTAACGCCTTGGACTTTCACCGCAGCTCCCCATCAATAGTTAAAGGGTTATTGGCTGATAGGTAAGCTCCCCCTGTCATTAAGAGAGCAAAAGCACCATTCACCAAAACCGATATTTGGGCCTCTTAGCCCTTCTCTACCTGGCCAAACTCCAAATCCACTGGGGTGGAGCGACCAAAAATCAGTACCGATACCTTAAGCCGGCTCTTATCGTAGTCGACTTCCTCTACCACGCCGGTAAAATCATTGAAAGGACCGTCTACGACCCGCACCACTTCACCGGGCTCAAACAGAACCTTTGGACGAGGCTTCTCAACACCCTCTTGCACCCGCTGTAGGATAGCATTCGCTTCTTTTTCTGAGATTGGAGCAGGCCTGTCTCCGGTACCGCCAATGAACCCCATAACCTTTGGTACATCTTTTACCAAATGCCAGGTTTCATCGGTCATCTCCATCTGCACCAAAACATATCCAGGAAAAAACTTACGTTCGCTCTTTCGCTGCTGCCCAGCGCGCATCTCCACCACCTCTTCGGTAGGGACAAGAATCTCGCCAAACTTATCTTGCATGCCAAAGCGGTCAACCCGTTCCTTCAGGGAACGCTGCACCTGAGGCTCAAAGCCGGAATAGGCATGCACTACGTACCAACGCATGGTCATCTCACAACTCCCTATCCAGATCCAGTCAAGGCACGTAAAATTGCACCCAACATCATGTCAAAAAGCCACAGTACTATGCCCATGAAGAGAACCATCACAAACACAACTAGGGTCGTTTGCACAGTCTCCTGGCGACTTGGCCAGACGACCTTACGTACCTCCATCTTTGAAGCTGAGGCAAAATCCCATACTGTTTTGCCAATTGCAGTCTGATAGATCAGAAAAGCTGCAAAACCTATCACAATCAACAATCCAATCACACGCAATAATTGTGAGTAGGCATCTAGATAGTAGAAGCCAAGAATAGCTCCCACAACTATCCCTACCGCAAGTATCAACTTAACGGTATCGAGACTTGATGCCTCCACCTGGGACTTCGGATTCATAGTTTCAGTTTGCCGGTTATATGGCAGGCCAAGAGGGACTCGAACCCCCAACCTGCGGTTTTGGAGACCGCTGCTCTACCAATTGAGCCATTGGCCTAAAAAAGTCAAAGCGGGGGGCACTTAAGCCTACCCCGCAAACATCTCTATCGAAATTACTCGATTATCTTGGATACCACACCGGCACCCACGGTCCGACCACCTTCACGGATTGCAAAACGCAGCCCTTCTTCCATCGCGATCGGTGCTATTAGCTTCACGGTCATTTTTACAT